>CAVEMF010000098.1:0-5364 GCA_963616715.1 Ruminococcus bromii
TTGTGCCTCTGGCGAGGCACTTCTATCCTCCGCTAACGCGCGCCCCTTCTCCAAGGGGCTACTCCTTAACGCTTGCGTAACATAATGATTCTACCTGCTGGTATTTAAAATGCTTAATTTTAATAGCATTGCCTCCCACTGGGCACTTGCTGCAGAGAATGAGTTAAGCGCTACTGACGCTGCAGTCAAGCGCGCCCTGACCACTAATCACTAATCACTGATCACTACCCCGATAGCGCTATTTCCCACTTAACTTCGAAAGGAGACCAAATCATGAAACTTTCATACTACTGGCCCCTCACCCTCGTGGTGCTCTCTAGCGTGGGCTATCAGGTGGGGCTCAAGGAGGTGGCTCACGGGGGTGAGCCTATGGCGGCT
Source organism: Ruminococcus bromii (assembly GCA_963616715.1). Classification (GTDB taxonomy): domain Bacteria; phylum Bacillota; class Negativicutes; order Veillonellales; family Dialisteraceae; genus Dialister. The sequence continues at coordinate 379 of CAVEMF010000098.1, forward strand.
TTGATGATGACTTATATTTCCGCGGCCATCGCTTCCTTTGCGATTTATTTCCTCCAGGCGCCGAAGGGGGAGAATCTTTTGCGGGGAATCTTCTCTGTGAATCTCTCGGCCATGGGCCTCGGGCTCACCATCGTGGGCATCGAGGTGGGGAGCATGTTCATGTTCATCGCCGGCTGGCCGGTGAATACGGCGTTCCTCGTGTCCAATAGCCTCATCGTCCTAGCCCTCATGGTCACCGGGCGCATCCTCTACGGCGAAAAATTAAAACCCCGGCAGCTGGCCGGGGTGGTGGTCTCCATGGTGGGGATTGGGTGTATGATGATGTGAGGGGTTCGGGGGGCAAGGGTCGGGGGTCAGGTGGTGGTGCGCCGCACAATTCATAAAGCGGCGCGAGTTTTGAAATAGGAACGCGCGTACCTCTCTCCCCACTACCGTGAGCCGTTTACCGTATAACCGTTAACCGGCTCGTTTGATGATAGCGGGAAATGGAGCACCGCCCTGCTTCGGCGTAGCGTTTTATCGTGCCAACTCCCGCTATCGGAAGTCCCGCACGGTAAACGGTTACACGGTTATACGGATAACGGTAGTGGGGAGAGCGGCACGCGGGCTGACTTTCCAAACTCGCGGCGCTTCTTAATTTGTGCGCCGCACCTTCCCCTGACCCTTGCCCCCTGACCCCTGACCCTTTTTATTTCTTCTTAAGTGACGCCAATAGCTCCGCCTTGGTGTTGACTTTAAATTTCGTGAGGAGCTCGCCTACGTGGTAGCGGACGGTGCGGGGGGAGATGCCCAGGCGCTGGGCGATGACGGCGTAGGTCTTGCCTTGGGTGAGCATTTCCAGGATGGTCTTCTGCCGCTCCGAGAGGTCCGGGTAGGCGGAGAATTTCTCTTCGGCCAGTCGCCGGTGGAAGAGCTCGTAGTTTGCCCGGGACGTGGCCACGGGAAATACCTTCGGGTCCGGCATGAGGGCCCAGGGGTTTGACGCGTGGATGTGGGTGATCTTGAGGCTATCGCCCACTTTTTTGAAAATCATGGTGACTCTTTGATTCTCCGTCAATAGAGTCTTGGGCGTCTCCATGGTGAGCGGCACCACGCAGATGAGGACGAGGACCAGGTGGGTGATGGGAAATACGGCGTACTTGATCTTCCCCACTTCCATCTTCGGCACGATCTTCATGTCCCGCTGGTGGCTGTAGGCCTGCACGGCTTCCTGGTACGACAGATAGACCTCGCTCTCGCAGGCGCCGATCCAGCTGTAATTGTCTTTGCAAAGCCAAGAACCGAAGTCTTTGGGATGCACCGTCTTTTGGTAAAAGGCGTGAATGAGCGAGTCCGCCATCTCGATGGCCTCTTTTCGAAGCGACGGCCACTCCGGTAAATTATTCATTGGCTGCTCCTTTGAAAGGAAATAAAAATTTTTCTATCTGATTATACTAAATCAGGGGAGTGGAATACAATTTAAATTTTTGATAGTTGGTTAGAAGGGATTAACGCTATCGGATTAGCGATCGGTAGTCGGTGGTCGGTAGTCGGTTCGCATTTGGCGCCAGCGAGCCGTTTGCCTATGCCTTCTTCTTAGAAGAAGGTGGCCGAAGGCCGGATGATGGGCGTGCGTTATCAGTCTCCGATCAAGTGACGCCAACATCAAATGCGCCCCAACCACCGGACTACCGACCACCAATTGCGTCTCCCCTCTGATTCTTATATAATGAGTCAGAGTTTTTTATTTCACAGAAAGAAGGAGAATCCTATGTCTTTTAAAGAAATCAAACCGGAAGAACTTTCCTGGAATCCATTTACACAGATCGGCAAGGGCTGGTTCCTGGTGACTGCCGGGGACGAGGCGAAGGCGAATACCATGACCGTCAGCTGGGGCGGCCTGGGTCTTTGGTGGGGCAAGGATGCTGCTACCATTTACATTCGTCAGAACCGCTGCACGAAGGAGTTCATTGACGCCGCTGAGCGCTTCACTATTTCCGCATTGCCGGAAAGCTATAAAAAGGAATTGGGCTACATGGGCTCTCACTCCGGTCACGACGGCGACAAGTGGGCGGCTACCGGCCTTCATCCTTACGCCGTAGACGGCACCGCAGCTGTCGCAGAAGCGGACGTGATCCTGGTGTGCAAGAAACTTCTCGCTACGAAATTGGATAGCACCACCTTCATCGACGAGACCATGGAGAAGCGCTGGTACGACGGCGCGGAAGCGGGAAACTTCCACACCATGTATATCGGGGAAATTGAAAGAGTGCTGGTGAAAGAGTAAAACGATAAAAGTTAGGAGTGAGGAGTGAGGAGTTAGGAGTGGTGGTGCGCCGCACAATTCATAAAGCGGCGCGACTTTTTGAGATAAAGAATGCGCGTGCTTGCTTCCTCACTACCGTGAACCGTATAACCGTTTACCGTGCATACTACCGATAGCGAGCCGTGGAGCCATAAGCTCTTATGCGGAAGGTATATCGCATCAAGGCTCGCTATTAGTTAAAGCGTCGGTTAACGGTTACACGGCAAGCGGTTCACGGTAGTGGGGAAGCAGGTAAACTCGTGCTGACTTTCCAAACTTGCGGCGCTTCTTAATTTGTGCGCCGCACCACCACTCCTCACTCCTCACTCCTAACTCCTCACTTTTGGAGTCAGCGCCATGTACCACCAAAAAAAGACTGCCCTCCACACGCGGAGCGCAGTCTTTTTTCTTACAATTTTTCTTCCACCTTGGCGAGAAGGGTTTCGAGTGTTTTTATTTCTTCCGGCGAGAAGTGGGAGAAGAAGTCGGTATTGGCTTTCTCGTCGATCACCGAGAGCGGGGCGATGAGGGCGCGGCCTTTGTCTGTGACGGCGAGCATGAGGTTTCGTTTGTCCTTGGGGTCCGGGGTGCGGGAGATGAAGCCTTTGTTCTCCAGATGGGTCACCAGGGATTTCACGGTGTTCTGATTTTTTTCTATCACCAGGGCGAGTTCTTTTTGGTAGAGCGGCGCGTGTTCCTCGATGGACTTCAGCGCCACCCACTGCTCCACCGTGAGGCCGTAGGGCTTGAAGAGCTCGTCCACGCGGTAATGGATCTTCCGCGCGAGGCGGCAGATGGTGTAGCCGGTGGTATTATCTAGTGTCATGATGAAAGGGTTTTGGGGTCAAGGTTCGGGGGTCAGGGGGCGAGGGGTGGTGCGGCGCACAAGTTAAGAAGCGCCGCGAGTTTGGAAGGTCAGCACGCGTTTAGTTGCTTCCCCACCACCGTTATCCGCTCACCGTGTAACCGTTAACCGGCCTTTTTACCGGTAGCGAGCCTTCAAGCGATACACCTTCTGCGAAAAGGGTTATTGCGCCACGGCTCGCTATCGGTAGCAGGCGCGGTAAACGGTCATACGGTAAGCGGATAACGGTAGTGGGGAGAGCGGTATGCGCGCTCTTATTTCAAAACTTGCGCCGCTTTATGAATTGCGCGGCGCCCCTTCCCCGGCCCCTTGACCCTTGACCCCATTCCCTTATTTCAAGTACTGATCAAAGAATCCCGTGATGATGTCGAGGACTTCTTTCTGGTTCCAGTAGATGCCGCCGTGGGCTGCGCCTTCTACTAGATAGCGCTTGGAGGGGATATTGTTTTCCTGAAGCGCCTGGAAGAGGAGGTCGGTCTGGCTCGGGGAGACCACGTAGTCCGCGGTGCCGTGCATGAGGAGCATGGGGGCGCTGTCTTTGGAAATATGGTTGATGGGGTTTGCAAAGTCAGCGGCTTCTTTGTCGGAGAGGATCCCGCCATCTTTGCCGCCGAAGACCGGAGAGCCATTGACCCACAGCGCTTCGGTGGAGCCGGCGGATTTGTGGAGGTCCTTCACTTCGTCGGAGTAGTCATCGCCGATGCAGGTGAGGTCCGAGAGGCCGTAGAGGTCTACCGCTGCTTTGACGGAGCTGGTGACGTCAAGGTTCTCGCCCTTGTCGAAGGTGGTGGTGCCGCTGGTGGTGCCGGCCATAGCGGTGAGGTAACCGCCGGCGCTGCCGCCAACGATGCCGACTCTCTCTGCGTCGATGCCGAACTGATCAGCGTGAGCCTTCAGGTAGCGGATGGCCGCCTTCACGTCTTCCAAGGGCTGCGGGAATTTCGCGGTCGGTGCCACGCGGTACTGGATGGAAGCGACCACGTAGCCTGCTTCGGCCAGGTGCATGCGGAGCTGCACGCCATTGTCCTTGTTCGCATTGATGAAGCCGCCGCCGGTGACGTACACGATGGCCGGGAGCTTGGCGTCGCTCTTGGGCTGCAGGATGTCCATCTTCATGGCCACATTCGGATAGCCGCGCATGGGCACCTGTTCGTAGACCACATTGGAAATCTGATTGATGAGCGGCGTCTTCACGTCGACGGAAAGATGCTGGCTTGGTGCTTTATTTGGCCAGCCTTCGGTGGATGCGTCCACATGAATTTCAGGAGCAGCCATAGCGGAGCCTCCTGCCAGAAGTGCGCCTGCGAGCGCCATAGAGAGAATCCATTTTTTCATTCTTGCACCTCGTTCTTTGGAATGGTACGATATCGTACGGATTAACTGGTTGCATTATAGTACGAGGGCGTATTATTCGTCAAGGGGGGAGGGATAAGGGATAAGGGATAAGGGACAAGGCGCATTTGCCTGCTTCCTCACTACCGTGAACCGTGAACCGTATAACCGTTTACCGCGCATGCTACCGATAGCGAGCCGCGCTGTGATAAGTTCTCGCACGGAAGGTATATCGCTGGAAGACTCGCTATCGTTAAAAGGGCCGGTAAACGGTTATACGGTTCACGGTTCACGGTAGTGGGGAGGCCGGTCCGCGCGTGCTATATATCTCCATCGCTAAACGCGCCCGTTGCCTCTAGCCGAGCTCCAAGCTCAAAGCTATGCGGAAGCAGGTAAGCAAGTCCTTATCCCTTATCCCCTGTCCCTTATCCCTAAACGCCCCTTTCTCCCCCACGCCAAGTTATGCTATAATGTAATCAATATGATAATGTACGGATAGTAGCGC
>CAVEMF010000098.1:5519-6779 GCA_963616715.1 Ruminococcus bromii
GTTGGGGGGAGTTTTTTTAAAATTATATTTTGGGAAATAGGATGCAAAAGGAGGAGAAAATGGCGGATAAAAGTAAATTTTGCGGGGCGCTTTTGGGGGCGGCCTGCGGAGATGCATTGGGGTACCCGCTGAAGAGCTTCTCTGTCGCACGTATTCAGCGCCGGTTCGGGCCGTTTGGCCTGCGCACTTTGGTGCGGGATGCCAAGAATAATAAGAAGGCACCGGTGTCTGACAATACGCAGCTCATGCTGGCCACGGTGGACGGCGTTTTGTGGGCTGACGCGAAGAAGCTGGAACTATTGGAAGGGATTTATCGCGGCTGCATGCGCTGGTTCTATGGCCAGACAGGGGAAGAGCCGAGACGGGGCCAGCGCACGTGGCTGCGCCGCCAGCCTCATGAAAAAGATTTCTGCCTGGTGCAGCAGCGCTTCATGCATGCCAAGCGCATGCCCGAGGAAGGACTCTTGAATGCCTTCGGCCGAGATGCCCGCGGCTCCACGAAGGTGAAGGTGAATGACAGCAAGGGGAGCGCAGCGCTCCTGCGTGCGGTGCCTATCGGACTTTTATTCGCAGGCGATGAGAAGCTGGCTTTCGACATGGCTGTGAACGCAGCGGCCCTGTCCCATTCAAATCCGGTGGCCTACAACTCCGCCGGCGCCCTGGCGTCTTTGATTTCCTGCCTCACCTATGGCATGACGCTGCCCAAAGCCTTGGAGCGCACCACCATCCTTTTGGGGAAGGCCCACAAGGCGACGCCTATCATCAATCGTCTGACCGCGGCTGTGAAGTCGGCCAACGACCAGCCCGCCGGCAAGCCATCGGCTTGGGACCACGCGGCGAATATCGAAGCCATCGGTAGCGGCGCGGCTGCTGACGAGGCGCTGGCCATCGCCATCTACACGGTGCTGGCCGTGGACGATCCGCTGGAGGCGCTGATTATTTCCGCCAACCACAGCGGCAAGAGCCACACCACCGCCGCCCTGGTGGGAGCCATCGAAGGCGCCCGCTTCGGCGAAGACTTCCTCCCATCCTATTGGTCCGACATCCTGGAAGCCTACGAGGTGGATGCCTTCATGGCCGACAAGCTTTTCTATGTGTATAAGAAATATAATCCATGAGTGAGAGAGCCCTGCGGGGCTCTTTTTTGTGCGCGTGTGGCTGGTGCATACATGCTGCGGCTTTCTGAAGTGAGGAGTGAGGAGTGAGGAGTGAGGAGTGGTGGAGCGGCGCACAAATTAAGAAGCGCCGCGAGTTTGGAAA
>CAVEMF010000099.1:0-6750 GCA_963616715.1 Ruminococcus bromii
TCTATCCGGCGCTATCGCGCGACCCTTCTCCAAGGGTCTACTCATGTAGGGCCAGAGTTACAAATATATGCAAAACCTCAGCATAAAGGCTTAAACTTAATTGCAGTGTCCTTTAGAGACAAAAGCAAATTGAGGCAGCAGGCAAACGCGTCCCGACTACCGACCACCGACTACCGACTACTAAATCTCAAAAGTTTATACACGCCATCTTACGTATTATGCTGTCCCGCGAGCCATTCTGTCAAGGAAATGCATAATAAAAGACCGCGAAGAAAATTTCGCGGTCCTTTATGGTGAGAGATCAGCAGAAAAATGAGATCTCAATATCTCATTTCCTCGTCATCTCAAATTCTCATTCTCTCATGTTCTTGTACTTTTCCACAAACCGTGCCATACGCTTCAACGCTTCGGCGATATTTTCGCGGCTGGCGGCATAGGAGATGCGGATGTGGTTCTTGCCCTGGGGGCCGAAGCAGGTGCCCGGGACGACGCCCACTTTTTCTTCCATCAGGAGACGGTCGCAGAATTCTTCTTCACTAAGGCCGGTGATGCTGATGTCCGGGAAAATGTAGAAGGCGCCTTTCGGCTTGAAGACTGTGAGGCCCATGTCCTTGAGGCCCTGGTAAATCATTTCTCTTCTAGCAGCGTATTCTTCGTACATCGCTTTCACATCGTCATCGCAGGAGCGGAGAGCTTCGAGGGCGCCGTACTGGCTGGTGGTGCTGGCGCAGAGGATTTCGTACTGGTGCACCTTGTAGATTTCTTCCAGTGCTTCTCTCGGCGCGCAGACGTAGCCGATGCGGAGGCCGGTCATGGCGTAGGATTTCGAGAACCCATTCAGCACGATGGTACGTTCCTGCATGTCCGGCAGGGACGCGAAGCAGGTGTGGGTGCCTTCATAGGTGAGGTCGCAGTAGATTTCATCGGCGATGACAATGAGATCATGGGCTTTTGCAAATTCCGCCACCTTCATGAGCGACTCCTTGTCCATGATGGTGCCGGTGGGGTTATTCGGATAGCCGATGAGGATGGCTTTCGTCTTCGAGGTGACTTTCTTTTCCAGTTCTTCTACGGTGAGCTTGAATTCATTCTCCGCATAGGTGGGCACCAGGACCGGCATACCGTGAGCGATGGAGACGCAAGCGGGATAGGCCAGGTACGCCGGGTCCGGGATCAGGACTTCGTCACCCGGGTTCAAGAAGGTGGTCATCACAAGACCGATGGCTTCGGACACGCCGACAGTCACCATGATTTCATCCTTCGGATCATAGGTGAGGCCATATCTCTTTTCGAAGAGCTTGCCGATTTCTTCGCGAAGTTCCAAAATGCCCCAGTTCGAGGTGTAAGAGGTTTCTTTTCTCTTCAAACTTTCGATGCAAGCGTCGATGACCTTGTCCGGTGCGGCATAGTCCGGTTCGCCGACGCCCAAGGAAATCACATCTTTCATAGCGCTGGCCAGGTCGAAAAATTTACGGATACCGGAGAAGGGCACTGCCTTCACATCGGAAGCAAATTTATTTTCCCAATTCATAGTTACTCTCTTTTCTACTATTCTGCTTCGGCTACTTTTCGGCCGAGGTCTTCACAATTTTTCAAGGATGGTTCATCGGGGTAGCCATAGGCCAGAAGCGGACGGGCAGGGAACTGGGCACCGGCAAAATGAAGCTCATTATACCAGGCATTCAGCCATGCCCCGCGGCTCCAACCGCAAGAGCCAAAAATGCCCATGATTTTCCCTTTGAGGTACGGTTTCAACCGATCACAAAAAGGTTTCATCTGCGCCTCTTCGATCACTTCCACGCCCCAGGCAGAGCAGCCCAGGATGATATGGTGGTACGTATTTCCAATGACCACCGGATCCACATCGGACACCGGCGCCAGGAGCACCTCGGCTCCCGCGGACTTCGCTCCCACCGCTACAGCCTCTGCCATAGCTTCCGTATTTCCGGTGGCAGAGAAATAAATGATTGCTACTCGATTTCCCATGATGAACTCCTCTTTGTCTAGTTAGTGATCAGTGATCAGTGATTAGTGATTAGGAACGGATTTACCGCCCTCTAACAATTATGAGAAAGCCGGTATTGGTATCCTGATTACTGACCACTGATCACTGATCACTATCTTCCCGTTTCCCTATAAAAAAAGAGCGCTCGTGAGAACGCTCTTTCTTAACTTGTCTTACGCTTTTGCTACGGTTTCGCCGAGAGCTTTGCAAGCTTCCAGTGCTTCGTCGTCCGGATAGCTGTATGCTTTGACCGGGTCAGCTACGAGAGCTACGCCTTCGTCATCGAAACGCTGTTTCCAAGCTTCGATCCAGTCGCCCTGGTTCCAAGCGTAGGAGCCGAAAATGCCTACGGTCTTGCCTTTCAGCTGCGGGAGCAGTTCAGCGAAGAATGGTTCGAATTCGTATTCTTCCAGTTCTTCGTTACCCATAGCCGGGCAGCCGAGGATGATGTGATCATAAGCTGCTACGTCAGAAGCGGTGGTGTCAGATACGAAAGACAGAGCGGTTTCTGCGCCAGCTGCCTTTGCGCCTTCTTCTACTGCCTGAGCCATAGCTTCGGTGTTGCCGGAACCGGACCAATATACGATTGCTACTTTTGCCATTTGCAATTCCTCCTATTCAATATCAAACCCTTTTCGGTTTGCATTTACCTCTTTATATTACTGATTCCGCCCGCCCTTGTCAATTTCTTTTTGGTGTTGGCGGAAAGTGACTGCTTAGGTTTAGTGATCAGTGGTTAGAGCAGTGGTTAGTAATCAGTAGTCAGTGATCAGGGCGCGATTGGCTACTTCGTCATAGCTTTGAGCAAACCATCATCCGCCCTACGGGCACCTTCTTCCCAAAGAAGGCTTTAAGCCAACCCCCGCCCTTCGGGCCCTCCCCCTTCCAGAGGAAGTGGGTAAAAAGCGGAAGATTTACTTCAGACTCGCTGTCATGGAGGTGCCTCGTTTAGCCAGGTCCAGGAGACGGACTTTTTCGGGGAGCTTGCGCTTCTGCACCATTTTCTTCACGGCTTCGGTGGATTCTTTGTGATCCGCGTCGGTATTGATGACGCCCAAAGTGGTGAAGTAGCCGTCACACTGGAGAATGACCTGGTAGGCTTCGTGGTAGGTGATGTCCTTTTCCTTATAGGAAATCACGAAGGAGCCTTCCCAGCGGGGATTCTTCTTATCTTTGCTTTTTACCAGCGGCGCGCTGCCTTCATAGACCGCGCCGGCCTCGATGAATTTCCGATTGAGGTACGCCGCCATGAGATCCATCTGTACCTCCGGCGCATCGTCCTTATGGTCGATTTCTCCGATATGCAGCAGGAAAGGGATGCCCAGCTTCTGCGACATGGCCCAGCCGTAGGAAAAGTCCGGCGCTGCGCTATAGGTCATGGTGTAGTACTGACTATCGGAGGCCCCTTTTCTTACGAAATACCGCTTCACGCCGCCGGCTTCCTGGAAAGGCAGCGCCTCCTGGGCACCTTCCTGGAATGTCATACGCTGCGGCACTGTCATGCGGCCGATCCCCTGGAGCGAGAGCTCACTCGCCGCTTCGGCTCCCAAAGGGAGCGCCAGGAGAAGCGAGAGGAGAGCCGCTTGCCATACGTTCCTTTTCATAGGCTTATCCGTTTTTCTTCTGCAGCTTCGCCCAAGTATCGCGGAGGCCTACGATGCGGTTGCACACCAGATGATCTTCCGTGCTGTCCTTGTCGATGATGAAGTAGCCTTTGCGGAGGAACTGGAAGCGGTCGCCCACGTTGTATTTCTTGATTTCCGGCTCTGCCTTGCTGGCAAGGACTTCCAGGGAGTGGGTATTCACCTTTTCCATGAAATCGCGGCCATCATCCATATCTTCCGGCGGGATCAGATAATCATAGAGGCGGCTTTCCACATCGACGGCAGTGTCAGCGCATACCCAGTGGAGGGTGCCCTTCACCTTGCGGTCTGCGCCCGGGGTGCCACTACGGGTGTCGAAGTCTACGGTGCAGTGGATTTCCTGGATTTCGCCCTTTTCATCCTTCACCACTTCGTCACATTTCACGATGTACGCGCCCTTCAGACGGACTTCCTTGCCCGGGGTCATGCGGAAGAATTTCTTCATCGGCGTTTCCATGAAGTCTTCTCTTTCGATGTAAATATTTCTACCAAACGGCACTTTGCGCTCGCCCATGGACGGGACTTCCGGATTGTTTTCGATGGTCACTTCTTCAATCTGGCCTTCCGGATAGTTGGTGAGCACCACCTTCACCGGATCCACTACGACCATGAGACGCGGTGCTTTGGCCTTCAGGTCTTCACGGATGCAGTATTCCAGCTGCGCGATGTCTACCAGGTTGTCAGCTTTCGCTACGCCTACGAGCTCGCAGAAAAGACGCAGGGACTCAGGGGTGTAGCCTCTTCTACGGATGCCGCTGATGGTGGGCATACGGGGATCGTCCCAGCCGGATACCAGACCTGCTTCCACCATTTTGCGAAGCTTTCTCTTGCTGGTGATCATGGTAGTCACATTCAGGCGGGCAAATTCGATCTGTCTCGGTTTCTCTTCGCCTTCGAATGCCTGGAGGCACCAGTTGTAGAGCGGGCGGCGTTCTTCGAATTCCAGTGTGCAGATGGAGTGGGTGATGCCTTCCAACGCATCAGACAGCGGATGGGCGAAATCATAGAGCGGGTAAATGCACCAAGCATCGCCGGTTCTGTGATGGGATGCATGGAGGATGCGGTAAATGACCGGGTCTCTCATGACCATATTCGGAGAAGCCATATCGATCTTCGCGCGAAGCACCTTCTCGCCGTCGGCATATTTGCCTTCCTTCATTTCTTCGAAGAGCTTCAGGTTTTCTTCGACGCTTCTATTTCTATAAGGGCTTTCCTTGCCCGGATGGCGCAGATCGCCGCGGGTATCGTGGATTTCTTCACTGGTCTGGTCATCGACGTAAGCGAGGCCCTTGCGGATGAGCACGCGGGCAAATTCATAAAGCTCCGGGAAATAGTCGGACGCATAGTGCACCGGTTCTTTCCATTTGAAACCGAGCCACTTTACGTCTTCCAGGATGGAATTCACATACTCTACTTCTTCCTTCGCCGGGTTTGTGTCATCGAAACGCACATTCGTCTCGCCATGATACTTCTGGCCGATGCCGAAATTCAGGCAAATGCTCTTCACGTGGCCGATATGGAGATACCCATTCGGTTCCGGCGGGAAACGGGTCAGCACCTTGTCATTGGCATAGACATGGTTTTCCAGATCTTTATTGATTTCCGCTTCAATAAAATTAGCGGCTTTTCTCACTTCTTCCATTCATCTTCCTCCTTAATATATGCCCATACAATAAGCGACTTTGCATTATTTTAGCACAAGTAGCCGCGCAAGGGAAAGGTGGAAATCCTATTTATACACAAGCATTGGCATCTTCTGCCCACTTTTATTTTACTGCCTATTCCTTGGCAGGATACATCTTCATTCCAAAATACATATTACTACTTCTTCATTTTCCTTGCGGTCACCTCAACACTTTTAATAGTTTGCAAATATGCTTCCTCTACAGGAGAGAGATTCTGTATTAAAAAGCGTTGATACTCCCGATTTGCTTTTTCCATTGCCTGCTTATGACTTACTTTACCCGCATCCGCAAGCACCTTTTCTCCTGTAGACGATAGTATTTGATTTAGATGTTCCACATAATCACTCATGTACATCGTATGATGACGTATCGCTTGTACCTCGGCAAAATCAAAATAACCGGCCACAATACCATTTAATATTTTGATTTCATCTTCCGACAAATAGTTTTTGGCAATAATAATATCCTTTTTGGCGGGGAAGTCCCCAGCAAACGAAGTAAGGCCCATAAAAGGCTTATCCGCATTTGCCCGCTCAAAGATAACCTCTGCCGCCGTATGCCCATGAGCTGCATAATGCAATTTGTTTTGTACCATCTTAAAAAAAGCCACAGACTCAGAACTTTTCGGATCGTAGTCAACACTTGTGGCATACAGGTCAAGTACCTGGCGATACATTACTTTTTCTGAAGACCGAATATCCCGTATGCGTTCAAGCAGCTCTTTCCAATAATTGCCGCCCCCAAGATTCTTCAGCCGTTCATCGTCCATAGTGAAGCCCTTGATGATGTATTCCTTCAAGTGCTCTGTTGCCCAGCGACGAAAATGCGTAGCAACCTTAGACTTAATGCGATAGCCGAGCGAAATAATCATATCCAAGTTATAGCAAGGAATTTCTCTCGTAACTTGTCTACTGCCTTCCATACGAACCTGTCGGAATTTCCGACAGGTTGAATCGAATGCAAGTTCTTCCTCCTCATATATATGCCGAATATGCTCAACTACATTAGTACGTGAGGCTTGAAAAAGCACTGCCATTTGCTTCTGAGTTAGCCATACAGTCTCATCCACAAAACGTACATCGATTTTTGTCTCGCCATCCTCAGTTTGATAGATAATAATATCCCCTTGATTTTCATCGGAAGAAAAATCCTTCTTATCAGTCATGGTCACGTCTCCTGTTCCGCAGCATACTCAGCATGAGGTGTGAAGTCAAACACATCCTTATCTCCTATCCCTTTTAGGCTGCTCTCTTATGATACCACTTGAGGTACAGTCTCACAAAGTTTGCGCCGATAAATTTCACCAGGATGATGATACCCAGGATGATACCGGCGGGAAGGATGGTGATGGGCAGGAGCGCGGCGCCGGAGCCTATGGTGTTATTCACCACGCCGGAGCCGGCGTATTGGTAGGCGG
>CAVEMF010000100.1:0-6730 GCA_963616715.1 Ruminococcus bromii
AGCCCGCCAAGAGCGCGTCCCAGGCGGTGAAGGTAGGCGATGTCATCAGCATCCGTGGCCGCGGCCGCATCGAGATCAAAGAAGAAACCGGCACCAGCCGTAAGGGTAGGACGGGACTTTTGATTGAGAGGTTTAAATAATAGTTGATTGACGCTGGTGGTTTAGTGGTCGGTGGTCGGTAGTCGGTAGTCGGTTCGCGTTTGACACCAGTGCATACATACAGATGCCACTGCTATGTGTGCACCAGCGGAAGTCGCGTCCCGACTACCGACTACCGATCACTGACTACTAAACCCAATAGCGTAATTCCCCAAAATACATCAAAGGAGTGTACCCTATGATTACACCGATGGATATTCATAATAAAACATTTTCCAAGCAGTTCCGTGGCTATTCCCAGGATGAAGTGAATGGATTCCTGGAAGAATTGGCCAGTGACTACGAGAAGATTTACAGAGAGCATCGCGTGATGGAGGACGAGATGGACACCATCCGCACGAAGCTGCGCAACTATGAGAAGATGGAATCTACCATGTCTCATACTTTGATCATGGCCCAGGAAACCGCGGACAATGTGAAGAAGAATGCCACCAAAGAGGCAGAGCTCTCCCTTTGCGAAGCCCAGAGCGAAGCGCAGAAAATCATCGCTGACGCGGAAGTGGCTCGTCGCCAGATGAATGCGGACCTTTTGAAAGCAGAAGGCGATATGAATCTCTATATCGAAAAGCTGCTATCCAACTTCAAATCCGCTTTGGCTTTGATCGAGTCTGCGAAATCTGTCCGCGCGCCCCAGGCGATCCAGAATGTGGCACCGGCAGAGGAAGCGGTAGCTCCCGCAGCAGAACCGGTAGAAGCTCCGGAAGCTGCCGAAGAAGCAGCTCCGGTAGAAGAAATCACTGAAGCTGCGGGCATCGAAGAAGCGCCGGTGGAAATCGTAGAAGAAGCACCGGCCGCAGAAGAAGTAGCCGCTCCGGAAGAACCGGTGGAAGCACCGGTAGAAGAAGTGGCTCCTGCAGAAGAAGCTGTTGAAACGCCGGTGGAAGACGTAGCCGAAGTACCGGCCGAAGAACCGACTGTAGAAGTGGTGATCGAAGAAGCGGAGGCAGCTCCGGCGGAAGAGAAGGAAGCGCCGGCTATTTCTGAAAAGCCGGCAGGTAATCTGTTCGACGAAGCGGCGGCTGTGGTAGCGCCGAAAGAAGAGCCGAAGGTATAAGCTATGGAGAAGAAATATATTACCGAGTGGGGCAATGACCATGTAGGCCTGTCCCTCACCATCACAGACTTGCTCCACGAAGAAACGAGCCCTTACCAGAAGATCCAGATCGCCGAGTCCGAGCAGTATGGCCGCATGCTGATCCTTGACGGCGTATTCCAGACCTCCGTCAAAGATGAATGGACCTATCATGAAATGGTTTCCCATGTGCCCTTGATGGTGCATCCTCATCCTGAGCGTGTCCTCATCATTGGCGGCGGTGACGGTGGCGTGGCTCGCGAAGTGTGCCGCCACGAATCGGTGAAGCAGGTGGATCTGTGCGAAATCGATGAGCGGGTCATCGAGCTGTCGAAGGAGTATTTCCCCTCTATTTCCAAAGTGCTTTTGGAACAGCCGGAGAAACTTCACGTCCATGTGGGCGACGGCATCGCTTTTGCAAAATCGGTGAAAAATTTCTATGACGTGATCATCATCGATTGCTCCGACCCCATCGGCCCCGGTGAAGGTCTCTTCACTCGTGAATTTTACCAGAGTGCGAAAGAAGCCCTCCGCGAGGACGGCCTCATCGTGCAGCAGACCGAGTCCCCCATTGTGCAGCAGAAAATCGTCCATGACGTATTCGAAGCCATGGGCGACGTATTCCCCATCGTGCGCATGTACTTCTCCCACGTGCCGATTTACCCGGAATGCATGCACTCCTTCATGATCGGCTCCAAGAAATGGGACCCTCTCACTGTGGAAATCCATCGTGAAGCGCCGCAGCCTATGAGATACTACAACAAAGCTATCCAGAAAAGTTGCTTCGCTCTCCCGAATTTCATTAAGGACTTGATTTATAAAGGGGAGTATAGCTTTTGATTTTATGGGATAAGGGACAAGGGATATGGGATAAGGCGCGTTTGGCTGTTTCGTCAAATGCGTCAAATCCTCTTCTCTGAAGAGGGAGCCTGCAGGGCGGGTGATGGTTGGCTTTTGCCAGACCTTATCCCTTATCCCTTATCCCTTATCCCTTATCCCTTTTTCAAAGGAGACAACATGGAACTTCGCGTACTGAAATATTTCCTCATGGTGGCCCGTGAGGAGAGTATCACCAAGGCGGCGGAGCGGCTGCACATCACTCAGCCCACTTTGTCTCGCCAGATGGCGGACTTGGAGAAGGAAATGGGCGTCCCCCTCTTGGACCGGAGCGGGCGGCGCATCGGCCTCACGCCGGAGGGGATGCTTCTTCGCCGGCGGGCGGAGGAAATCATTTCCCTGGTGGACAAGACGGAAATGGAAGTCACCCAAGCCCAAGAAAATTTGGAAGGCACCATCAATATCGCCGGCGGAGATCTCGCGGCTACCCGCGACTTCGTGAAGCTCATCAAAGAATTTCACGAGCTCCACCCCCATGTGGATTTCCTATACTATACAGAAATCACGCCGCACATTTGTGAGTGTATCGACCACGGTTGCGTGGATATCGGCCTCTTGGTGCAGCCCTTCGACGTGGAGAAATATAATTTCCTGGCCCTGGGAGAGGAAAAAGCTTTTGGTGTGTATATGCGAAGCGATGATCCCTTGGCAGAGAAGGACGCGGTCACTGTAGAAGACCTTAAAGGGAAACCTTTGATTCAGACGATCCGCGAGGATTGGTATGCGCAGTTTTCCGGTAGCTCGGAGTATCTGGATGGTACGAAGGCGCTGATCCGCGTGACCCTTCCAAACAACGCAGCCATCATGGTGGATGAAGGCATCGGCTATTTCCTTGCCAGCGACGGGGTCATTCCCTTCTTGGACGAGAGCCGCATATGCTTTCGTCCCCTCTCGCCGGCTCGCCAATATGTCAGGACCGCCCTGGCCTGGAGAAGAAACCAACCCTTCTCCCGCGCCGCCCAGGCCTTCCTGGATTTCTTGAAGGAAAGGTTGGAGAAATAATGGTGAAAAAAGAGTCATGACCTGTGATGCGGGTCATGGCTTTTTTAATTAGTGATCAGTAATTAGTGATCAGTGATCAGGATGCATTTGACCGTTGACGCACATACGATGATACCGTTATCAATTTAGTATTCAGTAATTAGTGATCAGTGATCAGGACTCGTTTGACCGTTGACGCACATACGATAATACCGTTATCGACATAGTAATCAGTAATTAGTGATCACTGACCACTAATCACTGATTACTATGTCGATAACGGCATCATCGCAAAAGCACTAGCAGCTAAACGCGTCCTGATCACTGACCACTGATCACTAATTACTATATCGATAACGGCATCATCGCAAAAGCGCTAATAGTCAAATGCGTCCTGATCACTAATCACTGATCACTGATCACTCCCCTTCTAGCGTCATCATGCCTCCTTTCTATGCTTTTTCATGAAATAGAAGTATTTGCTATGGGGGAGAACAAAATTTATACTGTAGACAAATGAGATGTGTTTCGAAAGGAGGCGGCGCGATGAAGAAGGGCTGGTGGAAGGCGGCGGTCTTGGGCGCGGTGCTCACGGCCATGCCGGTAGTGATGATCGGCCATGTGGCTCGCTGGGGCTGCTCGGAAGTAAAAGCGGCGGCGGTGGTTCATGAGGAGAAAGGGAAATATGGTCTCTTGGTGTGGCCGCAGAATCTCAATGCTGTGCGCTCGGAGGTAGAAATATTTGCGGAGGCGCCGATGGATCTCTCTGATGATGCGGCTTATAAAGGGGCGCTGTATCGCAATGGGCAGATTTATTCGAATCGAGTCATACTAGACATAACGAGGCTTCCCGAAGGTGTGCCTCTCTTCTGGCGGGTGAGGGCCTTTGACTTGGATGGGAATCCGGTCACCCCCTACTCGCAGCCGGCGGAGCTCTCCGGCGCGCTTATACGGACGGACCGCAATGCGCCGATCCCGCACCCCAAGCCGGTGGGGAAGCATGGCACGACGCTTCTATTTCCTGTCTATGCGTACACCGGAAATCCGGGTGCCTCGCGCTACGAGATCGAAGTGACCGATGCGTACCCAGAGAATGAAAATGGCTTCGCTCCCTCAGTGCATCGCATCTATGCAAACCACACGGAGCTGACGGACCTATATGACGAGCTCCCGCGGGTGGGGACTTATTTCTGGCGCGTCCGGGGCATGGACGCTGCCGGCATGCCGGTGGGCGAGTGGAGTCTGCCGCAGCAGATGTACACGCCCACCGATGGCTGGGAGGTGGCCATTTACGGCGACAGTATTTCTCATGGCGGCGGCCATCTTTCCTTTAGCCCGGTGGACTACGCCTACAGCTATGAGACCTACCTGAATTTCGATAGCATCAACCTATCGGACAGCGGAAATACCAGCGAAATGATGGTGGACCGCTTCGCTCGGGATGTGCTGCCATTCCATCCGAAGTACCTTCTCATCATGGGCGGGACGAATAGTCTTCGCGCCGGCATTCCGGCGGCCTCGGTGATCGCTGATCTCCAAGCGATGCAGCGCATGGCGAGGGAGAATGGCATCACGCCGATTCTTCTGACGCTGCCGCCCATCAATGGGGACAATATCCGGAAGGCTTTCGACGAGCCTACCTATGAAGGCTGGAAGGACTCCTTCCGCGAAGTCAATGATTTCATACGCGGCGAAGTGCACATCGATACGGCGGTGCCTTTCGAGGCCATGGAGGACCTGCCCACCTGGCTTGCCTTGGATGGCATCCATGGCGATTGGAATATGAAGCAAATGATGGCGGACGTGATCAATCGCGAATTTCCGTTATTGAAAGAATAAGAAAGGAAATCCAAATGAAACAGACTGCAGGGCATACGATTCTCGGCGATTTCGCGCCGAAATTTGCGGAGCTCAATGATGACGTGCTCTTTGGGGAAGTGTGGGGACGGGAAGGCAAGCTCTCTTTGAAACTTCGCTCCATCGTCACCGTCAGCGCTTTGATTGGCAAAGGAATCATTGACAATTCTTTGAAATACCATCTGAATGAGGCCAAGAAGAATGGCGTCACCCGCTCGGAGATGGCGGAAATCTTGACCCACATCGCCTTCTATGCCGGCTGGCCAAACGCCTGGGCAGCCTTTACCATGGCGAAAGAAGTGTACGCCGAGAGCGACGCCGAGCATGGCGGCTTCTTCGGTCAGGGCGATTTCAATAGCGCTTATGCGAAATATTTCACCGGAAACTCCTATCTCAAGGTGCTCTCCAAGCCCGGCGATCCCTTGACCATCTGCAATGTCACCTTCGAACCCGGCTGCCGCAACCATTGGCACATCCATCACGCCAAAGAAGGCGGCGGACAGATCCTCATCTGCGTAGATGGCGAAGGCTGGTACCAGGAGGAAGGTAAGTCCGCCCAAAGCCTTAAACCCGGCGACGTGGTAGAAATCCCCGCCAATACCCGCCACTGGCACGGCGCGAAGAAGGACTCCTGGTTCAGCCACGTAGCCTTCGACGCCCCCGGCACCGAGCTCTCCAACGAATGGTGCGAGGAAGTGACTGATGAAGACTACGATAGGCTGTAAAATCCTGTGCTTCAAAGGTTGGATATGTGGGAGAAAAAGTATGAAATGTTCCTGTCAAGATATGGAAAAGATGGACATCAAGACCCTCCGAAAAGAAAGAGGGAAACTCTTGGAAGAAATCCACGAAAAGCAGCAGACCCTGGACCAGATGGATTATCAGATTTATAAGAAGAAAAAGTTGGAAGAAGGAAATAGGGGTAGTCATTAGTTGTTTAGTGATCCGTGATCAGTGATCAGGGCGCATTTGGCGCTGGTGTACACATATCAGCGTTACCGATATGTATGCACTGCTGTTAAACGCGTCCTGACCACTGATCACTGACCACTGATTACTAAAGCCCATATTCGGTAAAAAGGAGAACTATATTATGTGGAAAAAAGTAGCTGTGCTTGGCGGCGCAGCATTGGTGATGGCAGGCCTCAGCGCCTGCGGCAGCTCGGCGGCATCTAGCGCGCCGAAGGCAGAAGCGAAAGCAGAGACAAAGGCCGAAGCGGTCGCTCCGGCGAATGACAAAGCGGTGGTGGTGTACTTCTCCGCTACAGGAAGTACGAAGCGGGCCGCTGAGATCATTGCGCGTAATAAAGGCGCGGACATATGGGAAATCAAGGCCCAGGAGCCTTACACTGACGCAGATCTTAATTATCGAAATGATAGCAGCCGCTGTGTGAGAGAGCACAATGATCGCTCCATCAAGCCGGCCATCGCAGGCGACGTACCGGGCTGGGATTCTTATACTACTGTATTTCTAGGCTATCCCATCTGGTGGGGCGAAGCGCCGAATATCGTATACCACTTCGTAGAAACCCATGACTTTGGTGGTAAGCGTGTCATCCCCTTCTGCACCTCCGTCTCCAGTGGCGTAGGCGAGAGCGACTCCCTCTTGGCGGAGACCGCCAAGACCGGCGACTGGCTAGGCGGCACCCAATTCTACAGCCGTGTAGGCGAGAGTGAATTGGTGGATTGGGTGAGAAGGTATTAAAGGAACGCTAGGGAACCACTGATTAAATCGAAGATTCAAAAATCATAAGAATTTTTATT
>CAVEMF010000101.1:0-6726 GCA_963616715.1 Ruminococcus bromii
GCTAGTGGCTAGGTGCGACATAGAGATGTACGCACTGGCGAGACTTTCTGTAATGTCTCGCGCCCGCTAGCGTATAAGAGACAGAAGGCAAGCGTAATTTATATTTCATCACAAGAAAGGAAGCATATCATGGCAGACGTAAAAGTAAACACACTGGAAGAATTTTTGGATCTGGAAAAGACCAAGGAAACCATGGCTCAGGTACAGGAAATCCTGGAGAGTGACGCAGAGACGGTAGCTCTCATTGAAAAGGCAGAGAACGAGGAAGACGCATGGGAGGTATTCAAGAAATATGTCTCCATGCCGGTGGAATATTTCAAGGAACTCTTCCAGAAAGTGACGGACTACTTCAAATCCGGCAAAGCGGCTCTCTCTGATGAAACGCTGGAGAATGTGGTCGGCGGCTGGAGCTTCGGTGAGTTCTGGAATAAATACAAGAAGACCATCATCACCGCCGTTGTGGCCGTAGGCGCAGCTGCGCTTATCTGCTCCGGTCTCGGCGCGCCCATCGGCGCAGCTATCGGCGGCGCTGCCGCTGCTTACGGCGCAGGCGTAGGCGCTTGCGTGGGTTGGTGTGTAGGTGCCGTAGGCGCCGGTGCTCTTCTCATCAAAACCGGTGGGAAAGTTTAAAAGCATAGAAAGAAGAAAAGCAGGGGCGAAGGCTCCTGCTTTTTGTGTGGTTAGTACTGCTTCCCTAGCGCATACATCTCGATGTTGCTCCTAGCGGCCAGCAGCTAGGAGCAACATCGAGATGTATGCACTGGCGAGATTTCTTGTAATAGATCGTGCCCGCCGGCGTATAAGAGATAGAAGGCAAGCATAGTTATATTTCATAAACAAGAAAGGACGTATATCATGGCAGACGCAAAAGTAAACACACTGGAAGAATTTTTGGATCTGGAAAAGACCAAGGAAACCATGGCCCAGGTGCAGGAGGTCCTGGAGGCTGACGCTGAGACTGCCTCTCTCATCGAAAAAGCAGAAAGCGAAGCGGACATGTGGGAAGTTTTCAAGAAATATGTATCCGCACCGGTGGCATATTTCAAGGAGCTCTTCCAGAGAGTGACGGACTACTTCAAGGCAGACAAAGCGGCGCTCTCTGATGAAATGCTGGATAATGTAGTCGGCGGCTGGAGCTTCAGTAATTTCTGGAATAAGTACAAGAAGACCATCATCACTGCCGCTGTGGTAGTAGGCGCGACAGCGCTCCTTTTCTCCGGCCTCGGTGCCCCTATCGGCGCAGCCATCGGTGGCGCTGCCGCTGGCTCCGGCGCGGCCGTAGGCGCCCTCGTGGGCTGGTGCGTAGGCGCCGTAGGCTCCGGTGCTCTTCTCATCAAAACCGGTGGGAAAATCTAAAAGCATAGAAGAAAGGAAAGCAGGGGCGAAGGCTCCTGCTTTTTGTGTGGGAGGTTTAGTGATCAGTGATTGGTAGTCAGTGATCAGGGCGCCAAGTTTCGATGCTTCACGCTAATGGTTTAGTGATTAGTGATCAGTGATTAGTGATCGGGGCTCGTGTAACGATAGCAAGAAATGGTGCAGCATCCTTTTCATCCGAAAGGGCGATGCACCATTTTACTTTTGCGTCAAACGCGTCCTGATCACTAATCACTGCTCACTAATCACTAAACCGATAGCGTTTCTTTACCACCAGCCCAACTACTAAAATCAAATTAAAAAAATACACAAATCCCCTTGCATTTCAGCGGAGACTTATGTATTATATAAAAGTAAGTTAGCACTCGATATGAGTGAGTGCTAATAGTTCAAAGGAGGAATAGAAATGTTAAAACCATTAGCAGATCGCGTTCTTATTAAAGTAGATACCGAAGAAACACAGACCAAGGGCGGCATCCTGCTCCCAGATACAGCACAGAAAAAGTCCCAGAAAGGCGAAGTCATCGCTATCGGCTCCGGCAAGATGCTCGATAATGGCACCCGCGTTCCTTTCGAAGTGAAGGTCGGCGACCGCGTGCTCTTCGCTAAATATTCCGGCGTGGATATCGAAGAAAACGGCCAGAAATTCCTGCTTCTCTCTGAAAGAGATGTACTGGGGATTCTGTAATTTAAGGCTATCGATTTAGTGATCAGTGATCAGTGATTAGTGATCAGGGCGCATTTGACGAAACAGTCCAGTGTGCCAAGCCCTCTTCTCTGAAGAGGGTGCCCGAAGGGCGGGTGATGCATACAAAGCGATCGTGTATCGTCCGGCCTTTGGTCACCAATTTCCACGAAGGAGGCTGGTGCGCTATTTCCAGGCATCGTCAAATGCGTCCTAATAACTGATCACTGGCCACTGATTACTAAATAACAACTCATATTTCATCACATATCAACATAGGAGTGACATAAATGGCTAAGAAAGTTCTTTACAATGAAGAAGCTCGCGCTGCCCTTTTGAAAGGTGTAGATCAGCTGGCTAATGCAGTAAAAATTACCCTGGGACCGAAAGGCCGCAATGTAGTGCTCGACAAGAGATTCGGCGCTCCGAACATTGTCAATGATGGCGTTTCCATCGCTCGCGAAATCGAGCTGAAGGATCCATTTGAAAACATGGGCGCTCAGCTGGTGAAGGAAGTCGCTACCAAGACCAATGACGTAGCAGGCGACGGCACCACCACCGCTACCCTCCTGGCTCAGTCCATGATCCATGAAGGCATGAGAAACGTAGCAGCCGGTGCCAATCCGATGGTCCTCAAAAAGGGCATCGAACAGGCTGTTTCCGTACTCGTAGAAGAAATCAAGAAAAAAGCAGTACCGGTACAGACCAAAGAAGCTATCGCTCAGGTCGCTTCTATTTCCTCTGCTGACAAGACCATCGGCGGCCTCATCGCTGACGCTATGGAAAAAGTCGGCAACGACGGCGTCATCACCGTAGAAGACTCCAAGACCATGGGCACCAGCCTGAAAGTCGTAGAAGGCATGCAGTTTGACCGCGGCTACCTCTCCCCATACATGGTAACCGACCCGGACAAAATGGAATGTGTCATCGACAATCCGCTGATCCTCATCACCGACAAGAAGATCAATATGCTCCAGGATATGCTCCAGCTTCTCGAACAGGTCGCTAGAAGCGGCAAGGAACTGGTCATCGTCGCTGAAGACGTAGAAGGCGAAGCACTGGCTACCCTCGTAGTGAATAGACTCCGCGGCACGCTGAAATGCGCTGCTGTCAAAGCTCCCGGCTTTGGCGATCGCCGCAAGGCTATGCTGCAGGATATCGCTATCCTCACCGGCGGCCAGGTCATTTCCGAAGAAATGGGCCGCAACCTGAATAGCGCAAACCTGGCAGACCTGGGCACCGCTCATCAGATCCGCATCACCAAAGACAACACCACCATCGTTGGCGGTGCCGGTGACAAAGACGAAATCAAAGCCAGAGTGGCTCAGATTCGTGAACAGTACAAAGAAGCTACTTCCCAGTTCGACAAAGAAAAACTGCAGGAACGCCTGGCTAAGCTGTCCGGCGGCATCGCAGTCATCGAAGTCGGCGCTGCTACCGAAGTAGAAATGAAAGATAAGAGACTGCGCATCGAAGATGCTTTGAATGCTACCAGAGCCGCAGTAGAAGAAGGTATCGTAGCCGGCGGCGGCACCACCCTCCTCGACATCCAGGCAAGCCTCGATACCATCGAAGCCGAAGGCGATGTAAAGACCGGTGTGAACCTGGTCCGCCACGCTATCGAAGCTCCGGTTCGTCAGATCGCTGACAACGCAGGCCTCGAAGGCGCTATCGTAGCTGAAAAGGTCAAAGAAGCCGGCCAGGGCATCGGCTACAATGCGGCAGAAGATAAATACGAAGACATGATGGCTGCCGGCATCGTAGACCCGGCTAAGGTTACCAGAAGCGCGCTGCAGAACGCTGCATCCATCGCTGCTCTGGTCCTCACCACCGAAGCTATCGTAGGCGAAATTCCGGAAGACAAACCGGCTATGCCCCCCATGCCGCAGGGCGGAATGATGTAATTCATTCGTATAGGAAATAAAAAGACACCGTGGGACTTGTCCCGCGGTGTTTTTGTTTTAGAAAGTGAGGAGTGAGGAGTGAAGGCGCGGCGCACAAATTAAGAAGCGCCGCAAGTTCGGAAAGTCAGCACATTTGAGTGCTTTCCCACTACCGTTATCCGTTTACCGTGTAATCGTTTACCGGCCCCCTTTACTGATAGCGAGCCATGGAGCGATATACCTTTGCGTAAGGGGTTAGCGCTCTATGGCTCGCTACCATTTATACGCACGGTTAACGGTTATACGGTAAAACGGTTCACGGTAGTGGGGAAGCAGCCAAACGCGTTTTCGTATTTCAAAACTCGCGCCGCTTTCTAATTTGATGCGGCGCACCACCACTCCTCCCTCCTAACTCCTAACTCCTAACTCCTCACTTATGAGCTCTATCCCTTATCCCTTTCTCTGTGGTACAATCATAAGAAAACAGAAATGGAGACTCTTATGGAAACTTTGAAGAAAGTGATCATCAGCAAGCGGGCCGAGATGGCGGCCAAGGGCGGGCATCCTTGGATTTATGGCACGGAAATCGAATTCGCCGATGAAGGCATCGCGCCGGGGGACATTGTGCGGGTGGAGTCGAAGAAGGGAAAATTTGTGGGAAGCGGTTTCTACAATCCCCATTCGAAAATCACCGTCCGCATTTTTTCTACCAATGCGAACGACAATTTCAACGCCCTCTTTTGGAAGCGCCGGGCCGCTTATGCCGTGGACTACCGTTTGCAGGTGATGCGGCCGGAGGATTATGATTGCTGCCGCCTGGTCTTTGGCGAAGCGGATCAGCTGCCGGGGCTCACGGTGGATCGCTTCGGCGATGTGCTCTCTGTGCAGGTGCTCTCCCTTGGCATGGAGCTGCACAAGAAAGAATTCTTGGACGGCCTCATCGAAGTGCTCCGTGAAAGAAATCTGCCTGTTTCCTGTGTCTATGAAAGAAATGACGTGAAGATTCGCGAGCTGGAAGGCATGAGCCAGTACAAAGGATTTTACAAGTCCGCGCTTTTGGATCCGGCAGAAGAAAAAACGCTGGTGGATATCGTGGAAAATGGCATCCGCTACACTGTGGACGTAGAGAATGGACAGAAGACCGGATTCTTCTTGGATCAGAAATTCAATCGCTTGGCAGCGGCGCAGATCGCCAAAGGGAGGCATGTCCTTGACTGCTTCACCCACACTGGCGCCTTCGCGCTGAATGCAGCGAAAGGCGGCGCCGCTTCCGTGACGGCTCTCGATATTTCTGAGGAAGCTGTGGCCATGACTGCGCGGAATGCTGAGCAGAATGGCCTTCTCGTGAAAGCGCAGCAGGCCGACGTCTTTGATTTCCTGACAGAGCTGGATAAGAAAAAGGATCACACCTACGACTATATCATCCTGGACCCGCCGGCCTTCACGAAATCGACCCAGACCGTCCGTGATGCCTTCCGTGGCTACAAGGAAATCAATTTCCGCGCCATGAAAATCCTTCCCCGCGGCGGGTACCTGGCCACCTGCTCCTGCTCCCACTTCATGGGCGAAGAACTCTTCGTGAAAATGGTGAAAGAAGCAGCCCGTGACGCCGGCGTCACGCTGCGGCAGATCGAATTCCGCCAGCAGGCCCCGGACCATCCCATCCTCATGACCGTGCCGGAAACTTATTATCTAAAATTCTTCCTCTTCCAAATCGTATAGCAAGCAAAAAACGTCTCGGGCTTATGCTCGAGGCGTTTGCTTTTGGAGAAACTAAGCTGTATCGGTTTAGTATTTAGTAATCAGTGATTAGTGATTAGGACGCACTTGACGCTGTCCTCATTCGTCGCATTTACTCTCCGTGCGGCCCGACTACCGACTACTAAGTCACAAGAGGTAGCATCGTTATGTATGCACCGGCGTTAAACGCGTCCTGATCACTAATCACGGATCACTGACTACTAAGTCACAAGAGGGGGCATCGTGATGTATGCACTGGCGTTAAACGCGTCCTGACCACTGACCACTGATCACTGACCACTGACCACTACCTCCCTAGCCCTTCGCGGCGATCCTTTCCTTCAAATACTCCTTGAAGTTCACCACTCTCGTGGCGGTCCAGTTGCCGTTTACGTCTTTCTCCATCTGCACCTGCCAGGTGAAATCTTTTTGGAGATCTTTGTCGTGGAGCTTCACGTAGGCCATGGCGATGCCGTCTTTCTCTTCCACTTGGAAAATATCGGTGAGGGAAAGTGCCGAGGAGCCGGCGTAGGCGATGAGAGTCTTCACCGGTTTGTCGAGAAGAGATTTCGAAGCGGAGGATTCTTCTTTGAATTTGATTTCCGTCTGCCGGATGAGCTCCTTCACCACTTCCTTCTTGATGCTCTTCACCAAGGAGGCGGCGAGGCGATGCTCCGGCAATTTGTCTGCCGAAAGTTCGGCGAGTATATCATCCAAAGCATAGGAGTAGACTTGATTCAAATCCACTCGCTTCTCGAAGAGCTCGATGTCCTTCTTCTGCACCGCCTGCTGGATCTCGCCTGCCGCATAGGCCGGCGTATTCTGCCAGTAGAAGAAATACCACCCCAGGGCAGCAGCCAGGATGGCGGCGATGGTCATCAAAATTTTTTTCATCATAAGGGACTCCTTTCATGGGACTAGCGTGTTTTCTTTTATTGTAACAGTTTGAAAGAAATAGGGATAGGGGATAAGGGATAAGGACTCTCGTACCTGCTTCCTCATGGCTTTGAGCTATCAGCTTGGAGCTTGTAAGCTCTCCGCACG
>CAVEMF010000102.1:0-6713 GCA_963616715.1 Ruminococcus bromii
AGCGTCCCTCAAAGAGAAACGCTGATTCTTCCTATTTTATAAGAAATCAGAATCTCTCTTATTTTTGCTTTGCAAATTCCGGATGAACGACAGCGGGGATGCCCATAGCATGTTCCAGGGTTGCCAGGCCAATGTTGTAATCATAGAGCGCAGTGATATAGTTCGTTCTAGCAGTATTCAGCGCCAATTCCGCATCGATAACATCCAAGTTCGTGCCTACGCCGCTGCTATAGCGAACGGAAGCGATCTTGTAAGCTTCTTCTGCCTGAATGACCGATGCTTCTGCAGCACGGATCTTTTCCTTGGCAGCCAGGATATTCAGGTAGTCCTGACGCACTTCCAGTTCTACGCTTTCGCGAGCCTGCAGCAAGCTTTCTTCCGCAGATTTCACAGCTGCATTGGCTTTCTTGATGGAGGCACTGGTAGCGCCGCCATCCCACAAATTCCAGCTAAGGCCGCCATGAATGGACCAATCATCCTTATCCAAACCGCTAATATTCGCTTTGTTCCAGCTATATCCGCCGCCTACGCTGACAGTCGGAAGATAGCCAGCTTGCGCAGAGCGAAGATTTGCTTTCGCTGCCTTTACAGCATAATCAGCCTCTACCAATTCCCAGCGATATTTCTGGGCCATCAAAATAGCTTGGTCCATGGTGATATCAAATTCCGGTTCCGGGAAATCTTTGTCCAGTGGATTCAAAGAGGTATTCATCGGAACGCGCATGATATTATTCAGGTTCGCTTCGGCGATGTCACGATTGTTCTGGGCAGAAATGCTCTGCTGTTTCGCATTGGCCAAGGATACCTGGGAGGTCAGTACATCGAGCTTGGCTACGACGCCTGCATCAAACTGTTGCTGTACATTGGTCAAGTGGCTTGCATAGTCGCCTACGGAGAGTTCCTGTACTTCTGCCAATTTGATCATTTCCAGGTACTGGTAGTATGCCTTGACCGCATTCAGCTTCGTATCCGCTTCGGTCTTGTATACTTCCAAGTCCTTGATGCTCTTCTGGTATCTAGCAGCATCGATGGCACCTTCTACCTTACCAAAGGTCCAAACCGGCCAAGTCACGCTGATGCCCTGCTGATAGGTGCGATTAGCGCTGGTCACACCCACTACCTTTGTTCCAGTAAGAGTGTCATAAACAGGGTTATTTGAAGCATCATATCCAACAATCCCTGCAAAAGGAACAGACTTCGTCACAGCACTCTGGCGCGTCTTTGTCTGCGTTCCCTGCCAAGAATAGCTAAGGCTCGGGTTCTTCTGCGCTGCCACAGAGGCTACATCGGCTTCCGCCTGGGTTCTAGCCAATTCGGCGATGGTGATGCTACGGTTATTCTGAATGGCGGTAACCACCGCATTCTTCAGGTCGATATCCATCTTCGCTGCTTCCGGTGCTACGGCTTCTGCTACAGCGGTAGACAGATTTTTCTGGAGCAGCATGTTATTGAAGTTGACATCCTTTTCAGCCACCTTCTGGTTCATTTCAGAAACGATAGCCTTCTGGGTGATTGCCGGGTCAGTCTCGATTTTGGTGGTTCTAGCCTCTGCAGCCATGCCGAGAGACAATGCCATGATGATAGATGCAGTTAAAATACGGTAGGTATATTTAGTCATTGATTTTTCATCCCTTCTAAGAAGCATTACTAATAGTTATAGCCAAGGCCGATATACTCTCCGCCTCCCCGATGGCTATGGGGGAATATGGATTGTCCGACAATGTACAGGTTGTCATTCAGCCCGTACTGGCCGCGGACACGGACAGTAATATCATTAGGATCAAACACATCGGCAGAAAATTTCCATCTGTTTGCTGAATAATCGGCACCAAGGCCTAACTTATTACGAATGATACCGGCATGGACGCCATAGTCCCCTCTCATCCTACCGAACATGGCATCATAGACCGGATCATTCCCTATGGATTCTATCCCCAGAAGTCCATAGGAGTCTCCTCCTACACGGAGGAACAGATTCGGTGAGAAATCATCCTTCTTAGTATTATATAACAATTCGCCGGAAACAGATATATCAAAATTACTTTTTCCGCCCATAATTCCATTTATTTTTCCGGAAATGGTTTTTGCATTTTCAGAAATCTCTTTCGCATTGGCAGAAGCGACTGCCATATTTTCCATAATGGTGCGCAAATCAGCTACAGCTTTCCCATCGCCATTGAATTGGTAGAGCATAGCATTCACCTGGGAAGCGATGCCATTGATTTCATTGGCGGTCTGGATGCCCTGGGCTGTGAGGATCGCCATATTTTCAGAAATCGCATCGATGTTATTGAGGCTGCTCTTCACATTGCGCTGGGCATTGGGGTCAGCCACCACCGAATTGATGCCATCGAGCATGGTCTGCGCCGATGACATGAGCTTATCCATTTTCACCATGGCCTGGTCGAGGCCGGCGGAGGCTTTCCCCTGCACCGTCATGCCATCAGCCAGGATGCCTCTTTCCAGATGGCCTCCGGTCACTTTGATGAAATGGCCGCCCATGACGCTGCTGGACTGGATAGAGAAATCAGCATCCTTCGGTACCTTAGTTTCATCATAGAAACGAAGAAGCAGGACCGCCTCCCCATTTTCTACGGTAATTTTTTCAATCATCCCCACGTCTACGCCGGCATAGTGGATCCCATTTCCTTGAGACAACCCTTCTGCCTCTTTGAAATAAGCAGTCACGTGGTAGCCGCTTTTCCCGAAAAGCACCACGCTGCTCAAATGAATCATGATGCCCGCGAATAAGGCTATACCGGCTAAGGAAAAAGCCCCCACCTTCGCTTCTGTTGTCCATTTCATCAAGCATTACCTTCCTTTGTAAACATAGAGATAGACGGCAGTCCATTCATGAATTGCTTCACCCGTTCATCCGTCGAATTGTACAGCTCTTCCGGCTTGCCAATCGCCAGAAATGCGCCTTCGTGCAAAAAGGCCATACGGTCTGCAATCATTTCCGCTGATTTCAAATCGTGGGTCACCACCACGCTGGTGGCATGCAAAGCCTTTTGTGTATTTTTGATGAGTAGGCTGATATCGGTGGCGCGGATGGGATCAAGGCCGGCTGTCGGTTCGTCATAAAGAATAATCTCCGGCTCGAGCGCAATGGCTCTCGCCAGGCTCACGCGCTTCTTCATGCCGCCGGACAAATTGGCAGGCATCAAGTCCTCTGTGCCGTCTAGCCCTACCAGGTGCAATTTCTCTTTCACCACCCGATCGATGGCTTCCTCAGAAAGCTTGGTATGCATACGAAGGCCGAAGGCTACATTTTCCTTCACATTCATGGAATCAAAGAGTGCCGAATACTGGAAAACCATCCCCATGTGCCTGCGCTCTGCGGTGATTTCTGCCTCCGTCAGCTTTGTCATGTCTTTTCCTGCCACCATCACCTCACCGGAGGTAGGTTTAAAAAGGCCGATAATTAATTTTAAAATGGTGGACTTCCCCGAACCGGAAGCGCCCAGGATCACCATGGTCTCGCCTCTGGCGATGGAAAGATTCGCATCCTTTAGGATTTGCCTTTTTCCAAAGATTTGATTTACATGTCTGATTTCAATCATAGGCCGCCTCAAAACAGAATCGAAGAAAGCAGATAATTGGCTGCAAAGAGCATGATGATGGAGTACACCACCGCCTGGGTGGTGGCTCTGCCTACCCCTTCTGCACCGGCGGTACAAGTCATCCCGCGGTCGCATCCCACCAGGGCTACGATCATACCGAAGATGACTGACTTGATCATACCGATGTATAAGTCCGAAGGCACACAGAAGGTATCGATGGAGTGCATGAAGACATAAGACGATACGCCATGGGTCAAAGACGCTACAATCATGCCGCCGCCTACACCGATGATGACGCCAAATACATTCAGAAGTGGCAACATGGCCATGCAAGCCAAGAGACGCGGCACCACCAGGTATCCCACCGGGTTCACCGCCAGACACCGCAGCGCATCGATCTGCTCAGTAACACGCATGGTACCGATTTCCGCCGTGATAGCAGCGCCCACGCGACCGGCCAAGACGACGCCGCAAAGCACCGGCCCCAATTCGCGGCCCATGCCGATAGCTACGATGCCGCCAACTGTGAAATCGGCGCCGTATTTCGTGAGCTCGCCGGCAATCTGCACCGATAGTACCATGCCGGTAAAGAGCAGCGTCAAAGCTACAATGGGAAAAGACAAGACTCCCAAGTCAAGGCATTGCTTGCAAGTCTCTCTGACCCGAAAGGTGGGGAGCTCCTTGAGCGCGGCTACCAAAAGCAGGATGATGGCTCCTAGCTCATGAAAGACGCCTATGGTCTTATTTCCTAAAGATTCCAAAAATGCCACGTCGGTCCTCCTTTGAAATCAGATTATTGAGAATATGAGAAGGTAAGATGCTAAGAAATCAAGATCCAGAGAGCTACCTCTTCTCAGCAGCCTTTTCCTCCGTCTCTGCTCCTTCTTTTTCCTTTGGTGACATCTCAGCCATCACCGGTTTCTTGATTTTAGCTAGTTTTTTCAGCGCCTTATCTCTATCTGCCGGTGCCATGACTTTGAATGTGAATTGACCATCGCCATAAATGACATAGTCTGTATCTACGCTGCTCTTGGGCGATTCTTTTTCCTCGCCTTTGGAGGCTTCTTTCTCCTTCAAATATTCCGGATTTTGAGAAGGCTTCTTTTCCTGAATGACTGCCTTCTTTTCACTGCCTTCGCCTTTGGAAATCATGCTCACTTCAGGATCTAAGATTTCTACGACGATCTGGTTATTCCGGTCTTCTTTCATCAGCTTTCCATGGAGGTCATTGAAATCTTTGTACACCCGGATGCGGGCTAAGATTTCATCGGTGAGGTTGAATTTCTGTTGCTGGATCAAGTACGGAAGCGGGATCACGCCGCCACCACGGATTTCCAAGATCATATCGCCATAGGGCTGGTCCTTCGGCACCACGAAAGAAAGGTCTTTGTAAAAAATCTCTCCTCTGTATGGCTCTAGTCTAGCGCGGATGTATATGGTATCACCAGGGCTTACGATGGTAGGTGTAGCCGAAGCGTCCAAAAGCTGGGCGGTCTTTCGCTGGCCGGTCACCTTCATATCGATGGTGATATTTCTAAGGGCATACTTTTCAAAGCGATTCTGCTCCAAAAGGCGCACTACATTATAAATTTCATCCACACTGCGCTCTGCGATATCCTGGGAGGACCAGTACATATTGCGACGAGTGAAAGGTTTCTGTTTCAAATCCTTCGGATAGAGCGTGTAGTCAAAGGCCACTGTCCCCTGTCCTTTGCGATCCATGGTGCGACTGATGGCATTATAAATCGAAGTGACAGAGAGCGTAGGAAGCAGCGCTTCATTCTGAATCATCCGCACATGAAGCTCTTCCTTTTTACCGGTATCTTCATCGGACACAGCCGCATGAAGGGCCACAAAATCCGGCGCCTCTCCGGAGAGACCGCCGATGCCGGCACCCCGATCTTCATTGACGGTACCGATTTCCGCTCCCACAGACCCCAGCTTGAAGGGGATGTTCTTGCTGGGAATGACGGTGAAAATATAGGAATTGTGCATGAAATAATTCGTTCCGCCGCGGCTCATGAAGGGGTGGCCGAAAGCGACCATGCGATTTCCATCCACATAAGTGACCGTGCCCACAGCACCCAATTTCAAATCCCCGGTCACCAGCGTGGCAGCTACAGCGCCGCCGGCTTCCAAAGGTCGCGGGGTCTCATCGGTAGATACCGACGCCGATGCCATAGGAGACATATGGAAATCTTTCATCTTGCCGGAAAGAAATCCCAGTCCCTCACTGCTATAGCCACTAGCCATGAGCGGCGTATCCAAGGGGATCAAATCATCAGACAAGCGAGGTGTAAAGCCGGTATCGGTCTTATCATCCACAGTCCACAGCTGCAGCATATCGGAAATTGGCGTCACCATACCGATGCGGCCGCCGGACTGCGGGAAGCCATAGGCCACGGCCCCCAGAAGCTTTCCATCGATGTATACCGGACTGCCACTCATACCTTGGGCGATGCCTTCAGTTTTATCAATCAAAGGCCCCGATACCTTCACCAGCACCAAATCGCCGCCGGTGGCTCCTTTCTGCTTCATCACTCCCAGGACTTCCACATCGAAGGTTTCGATATCTGTGCCATGCACCACAGTCTTTGCGTATCCGTGCATGCCCTCTTTCACCTCTGACACCGGCATGAATTCCTGCATCCCATGAGCCGGCAGCGCCATGGCCAGGGACAGGCAAACACCCACCGCCAGTCGCTTCATATATTTCTTAAAATGAGACATACCTCTCCTCTTAGTTCTTAGTTTCCAATACCACAACCACAGCCTGCTTCTCTACTTTGTCTCCTACAGAGACGCGGACCTCTTTCACGACTCCATCCGCCTCGGCCCGCGCGGCCGGGACAGCGCCCACCAGAGACTCCACAGCCACCAGCACATCGCCTTCCTTCACGGCCTTCCCGACCGGGGCCACGGAAGTGACCTTCCCTTCCAACACAGAAAGCTGCGGCACATCCGCTGCCATGACCGGCATAGCCATGGCGACTGCCATAGCACAAAGACCCGCTTTCACGAATGTATATTTCATAATTCTCACCTCAACGAAGAAAAAATCTGGTGCCCTTTCTTTCGGGTGCAAAAGAAATCCTAAGGGAAGCGCTGATTAAATCGTTTTCAAAAATCATTCTTGAATTTTTATTCAGA
>CAVEMF010000103.1:0-1414 GCA_963616715.1 Ruminococcus bromii
AAATCGTCGAAAGCTACGCGGCGATGTGATAGAATGAGAGACAAAATAGACCATGGCGAGTGGGGCGACCCTCTTCGCTCTCACTACCATTTCCCGGCATTCAAACAAATGAAGGAGATCCGACATGGAAAAGATGAAAATGGAATCTGTCGACATGATAGAGAAGAATATAGAAAAGATCGGGGCCCTCTTCCCGAATTGCATCACCGAGACCAAAGGCGCTGATGGGAAGCTCAGGAAGGCCATCAACTTCGATCTTTTGAAACAGATGCTCTCCTCCGATGTGGCAGAAGGCGACGAAGCCTATGAATTCACTTGGGTGGGGAAGAAGGCGTCCATCGTGGAGGCCAATAAACCCATCCGCAAGACCCTGCGCCCTTGCAAGGAAGAAAGCGTGGACTGGGATCATACGGAAAATCTTTACATCGAAGGGGACAACCTGGAAGTCCTAAAACTCCTGCAGGAAAGTTACCTGGGCAAGGTGAAAATGATCTACATCGATCCACCCTACAATACAGGAAACGACTTCATCTACCGAGATGACTTTGCCATGGATAGTGAGGAGTGGAAGGAAGAGAGCGGTGAAATCGAC
Source organism: Ruminococcus bromii (assembly GCA_963616715.1). GTDB lineage: Bacteria > Bacillota > Negativicutes > Veillonellales > Dialisteraceae > Dialister. The sequence continues at coordinate 593 of CAVEMF010000103.1, forward strand.
GAGGATGGAAATCGGATGTTCAAGAACACCGACACCAACGGCCGCTTCCACTCCGACTGGTGCAGCATGATCTACTCCCGCCTTCTCTTGGCTAGAAATCTCCTGGCTGAGGATGGCGTGATTTTTATCAGCATCGATGATAACGAGCAGGAAAATTTAAAGAAATGCTGCGATGAGGCTTTCGGGGGACAAAATTTTGTGGCTCAGTTGATTTGGGAAAGAGCCTATGCACCAAAAAATGATGCAAAATTTATATCCAATAGTCATGATTATGTTCTTATGTATGCGAAGGACATAACGAAATTTGTAATTGGCAGATTACCGAGAACTAAAGAGGCTAATGCGCGTTACCAAAATCCAGATAATGATCCGCGTGGTGTTTGGAAGCCGAGCGATTTGTCTGTAAAAACTTATACACCGTCTTGCGATTATCCGATCACGACCCCTTCGGGTCGAGTAATAGAGCCTCCAGCAGGACGCTGCTGGAGTCTCTCCAAAAATGCATTTTTGGAGAGACTCCAGGACAATAGAATTTGGTTTGGTGCAGATGGCAATAGTGTTCCTTGTATGAAAAGATTTCTGAGCGAACTAAAATATGATGGAATGGCGCCAACATCAATTATGTTTTATAAAGATGTTGGACACAGCCAGGAAGGGGCAAAGGAAGTAACAACTCTAATGGATGCTGGCGTTTTTGATGGTCCAAAGCCAGTGCGTCTTTTACTCCGCCTTTTAACGCTGGCCAATTTGAAAGATGACTCTATCGTTTTGGATTTCTTCTCTGGCTCTGCTACAACGGCTCACGCGCTCATGCAATTTAAT
>CAVEMF010000103.1:1515-6711 GCA_963616715.1 Ruminococcus bromii
CACCGCCCACGCGGTCATGCAGCTCAACGCCGAGGACGGCGGACACCGCAAGTTCATCATGGTACAGCTTCCGGAGAAGTGCAACGAAGCAAGCGAAGCCTACAAAGCAGGCTACAAGAACATCTGCGAGATCGGCAAGGAACGCATCCGCCGGGCCGGTAAAAAAATCCTAGCGGAACAGGCGAAAGATGACGCAAAGGGGACACCGCTTTTCAACTCCACTCTCCACTCTCCCCTCTCAACACTTGATACGGGTTTCCGTGTCTTAAAGCTGGCCGACTCGAATATGAAGGATGTGTACTACGCGCCTTCGGAGTATGACCAGGGGATGCTTGCGGGCCTTGAGAGCAATATCAAGGAGGACCGGGGGGATCTGGACCTTCTTTTCAGCTGCCTTCTGGACTGGGGGCTGCCGCTGTCGCTTTCTTACCGGTCGGAGGAGATCGATGGCTGCCTGGTCCACGACTACCATGAAGGGGACCTTTTGGCCTGCTTTGCAGAGAATGTGCCGGACAGCGTGATCCGCTACATGGCCAGGAAGCAGCCCCTCCGCGCGGTCTTCCGGGATAGCAGCTTTGCCGATAGCCCGGCGAAGATCAATGTGACCGAGATTTTCAAAGAGCTCTCGCCGGAGACGTCTGTGAAGGTGTTGTAAGGAGGCGCGGGATATGAGAGAGAAAAAGCGGTTTGGTAACTATCATAAAGATGTGCCGATCCCTGTGGCACCGGATCGGGAGGAGTTCGCCGGGCTATTGCCCCCGGGGGCGAAGAATCGTTTTTTCTCTTTACCATTTTCTTCAGTTGACAACGCTTGATTGTTTTGCGTTGGATATATCGGTCAAGGTGCTGTAAGGAGGACCGTATGTGTAAAAATGAAATGACTCCGATTGACCACCGTTTTTTGGAGAGTGTGTCCGAGGTACTGGCGCAGGCTAAAAAGAATGCGAAAACGGCTGTCAACCTTGCTATGGTCTATGCATATTATGAAATCGGTCGAATGATTGTAGAGGAGGAACAGCATGGGCAAAATAGGGCTGCCTATGGAAAGCAAATTTTGCAGGAATTGTCGAAGTATCTCGGTGAAAAATTCGGCAAAGGCTTTTCTGCGACGAATGTGAAGCAGATGCGGCAGTTTTATATGATTTATTCGAAGGATCGAATGAGTCAGACGCTGTCTGACCAATTTAAGAATCTCCCGACTGTCGGTACCGGCAGGAAGTTTTATCTGAGCTGGTCCCATTATCTTAAGCTTATGCGGATAGACAATATAGACGAGCGCCATTTCTATGAAATTGAGTCTGTCAAAAATGACTGGAGTCTCGCTGAGCTGAAGCGGCAATACAATAGTTCGCTGTATGAGCGCTTGGCGCTAAGCACGGATAGAGATAAGGTGTACCGATTGGCGCTTAAGGGGCATGTGGTGGAGACGGCGAAGGATGCAGTCAAAGATCCGTATGTGTTGGAATTTCTTGGCTTGAAAGAGCTACCGGAATATTCCGAGAGCGAGCTGGAGAGCCGCATCATCGACCATTTGCAGCAGTTTCTGCTGGAGCTTGGCACGGGCTTTGCTTTCGTTGGTCGGCAGGTGCGGTTCACCTTTGATGAAGAACATTTCATGGTGGATTTGGTCTTCTATAACCGCCTCTTGCGCTGCTTTGTGCTCTTTGATTTGAAAATCGGGGAGCTTAAACATCAGGATATCGGCCAGATGCAAATGTATGTGCACTACTATGATCGGAAAGTAAAATTAGCGGATGAGAATCCCACTATAGGCATTTTGCTATGCAAGGATAAGCATAATGCGGTAGTGGAAATGACTCTACCGGAGGATAACACGCAGATATTTGCGAGCAAGTATGAGACGGTGCTGCCGAGTAAGGAGGCATTGCAAATGCTTTTGGAAGAGCGGCTATCTGAGGAGGCTGGAGGTGACGCGGATGAGACTACAGTTTAAGCACCAGAAGTTCCAGGCGGAGGCGGCGCGGGCGGTGGTGGATGTCTTCGCCGGGCAGCCTTGCGCGGATCCTTCTTCTTATATGCTGGATCCCGGGAAGGAGGATGAGGATAGTCGGGATGGGAGGTCTCTTTTCCGACATGTGGTCCAAGGCTATGGGAATCGCCGTATTTCCCCGACGCTGACGGATGAGGTGATCCTTCAAAATCTTCACCGGGTGCAGCAGCGCTGCCTGCTGAACCCTTCGGAGTCGCTGGAGGGGCATTACAATCTGACTATCGAGATGGAGACCGGCGTGGGCAAGACGTATACCTATATCAAGACTATGTATGAGCTTCATAAGCACTATGGCTGGACGAAGTTCATCGTGGTGGTGCCGAGCATCGCTATCCGCGAGGGGGTGTACAAGTCTTTCCAAGTGACCGAGGAGCATTTCAATGATGAGTATGGGGAGAAGATCCGTTTCTTCGTTTATAATTCGTCTCAGCTGACGGAGATCGATCGTTTCGCGTCGGATAGTGCTATCCATGTGATGATCATCAATTCCCAGGCGTTCAATGCGAAGGGGAAGGATGCGCGGCGTATCTATATGAAGTTGGATGAGTTTCGTTCGCGTCGCCCCATCGATATCATCGCGGAAACAAATCCCATCGTCATCATCGATGAGCCGCAGTCGGTGGAGGGAAAGCAGACGAAGGAGAATCTGAAGCAGTTTCATCCTTTGATGACGCTTCGCTATTCGGCGACGCATAAGAAGGATAGTCTATACAATATGGTCTATCGCCTGGATGCGGTGGAGGCGTACAATAAGCACTTGGTGAAGAAGATCAAGGTGGTGGGGATTTCTGAGTCCGGCGTGTCGGCGTCCGGCGGCTATGTGTATCTGGAGAGTATCAATCTATCGAAGGCGGCACCGACGGCTACGCTCCGCTTCGATTGTAAGGGGAAGAGCGGAGTCCGCCAGATCTCGCGGAATGTGTCTCTTGGCTATGATCTCTACGACAATTCCCATGAGCTAGAGGAGTATAAGGATAATTTCATCGTCACCGGCATTGATGGCCGGGATAATTCGGTGTCCTTTGGCAATGGGAAAAAGATTTTCGTCGGCGAGGTGATCGGTCATGCGGAGGAGGAGGAAATCCGACGCATCCAGATCCGTGAGACTATCCGCGCGCATATCGAGCGGGAGCGGGCGCTTTTCAGCAAGGGCATCAAGGTGCTCTCGCTCTTTTTCATCGATGAGGTGGCGAAGTATAAGCAGTATGATGCAGCGGGAAAGGCTGCCAATGGCCTCTATGCGGATATGTTTGAGGAAGAGTATGAGGAGGTAGTGCGGGAGCTCACGTTTTCTGCGGATGAGGTGCCGTACAAGGCGTACCTTGCCGCTATTTCCGCAAGGAAGACGCATGCAGGCTATTTCTCCATCGATAAGAAGGGGAAGATGATCGACTCTAAGGTGAAGCGGAAGGAGATGGCCAGTGATGATGTGGATGCCTATGATCTCATCATGCGGGATAAGGAGCGTCTGCTGGATCGGGATCCGAAGCGTTCGCCGGTGCGTTTCATTTTCTCTCACTCCGCTCTTCGCGAGGGCTGGGATAATCCGAATGTATTCCAGATCTGCACGCTGAAGCAGAGCAGCTCGGAGGTGAGGAAGCGCCAGGAGGTGGGCCGCGGGCTGCGCCTGTGTGTGAATGAGGCCGGCGAGCGGATGGATGAGAATGCGCTGGGAAAAGATGTGCAGCAGGTGAATGTGCTGACGGTCATCGCCAGTGAGAGCTATGAGAGCTTTGCCGATGGGCTGCAGAAGGAAATCGCCGAGGCGGTAGCCGACCGGCCGCAGAAGGTGGAGAATGGTCTCTTCATGGATAAGGTGCTCAAGGACGATGAGGGCCGGGAAAAACTGGTGGACCAGGAAATGGCAGAGAATCTTATGGAGGAATTGATCATTGGTGGCTATGTCCGGAAAGGTCGGCTTACGGAGAAGTATCATGCAGATAAAGTGTCTGGTAAGCTCGAGTTATCGGAGGAGATGGCGCCCTATAGTGCCGCGGTGATACAGATCCTGGATTCTATCTATGATGCAAAGTCGATGCGGGTAGCAAATGCCAAGAGTGACAATGTGGAGCTTCATGTGCAGCGGGAGAAGTATGACATGCCGGAGTTCCAGGAGCTGTGGAAGCGCATCCATACCAAGTCTACTTATGTGGTGGATTTCGATACGAAGGAGCTGGTAGAACGGGTGATTTCCACATTGGACCAAAAGCTCCATGTGCCCAAGCTTTACGTGAAAATAGAGTCGGGGACTTTGGAAAATATTCGGTCCAAGGCGGAGCTTCTCTCCGGTAAGTCCTTCAAGGAGGAAAGTGTCACGGAAAAGTATGGCGCTGCGGCGGTCCGCTCTCAGGTGAAGTATGATCTCATCGGGAAATTGGTGGAAGAGACGAAGCTTACCAGGAAGGATGTAGTCCGGATTCTGAAAGGCATCAAGCCCTCCACCTTCGCCCAGTTCCGAGATAATCCGGAGGAGTTCATCCTCAAGGCGGCGATGCTTATCAAAGGGGAAATGGGGACTGTCATCATCGAGCATATCAAGTATAACGTGTCGGATGAGACTTATGACTCGAAGATTTTCACTGATTCGACGATCAAAGGACGCTTAGGAACCAACGCTATGAAGGTGAAGAAGCATCTCTATGACCATCTGGTGTATGATTCGGAGAATGAAAAAGATTTCGCAGCGGCATTGGATAAGCATACGAATGTGGCGGTGTATGTGAAATTGCCAAATCGGTTCTATATCCCCACGCCTTTGGGTCACTACAATCCGGACTGGGCCATCGCTTTCTATGAAGGGAATATAAAGCATATCTACTTCGTGGCGGAAACGAAGGGCTCCATGGATCCCAGCCAGCTGCGGCCGGTAGAGAAATTCAAAATCCATTGCGCCAAAGAGCATTTCAAAGCCATCAGCCAAGGCGATGTGGTCTATGATGTGGTGGATAGCTACGATAGCCTCCTGAATTTGGTGACGAAGTAGGGGAGAGGGTATCGCTGCATCGATTTTCCGCAAGCAAATGGCGGCGATGGAATGCCGGCAAAACGATTGGTTAAGCAATAAAAAACTCGCGGCAATGCTTGCGAGTTTTTTATTGTGGGGAAAATCAAAACCATCTTAAATGCTTCCCTAACCAACCATCATCCGCCCTTCGGGCACCTTCTTCCCAAAGAAGGCAAAAGCG
>CAVEMF010000104.1:0-6687 GCA_963616715.1 Ruminococcus bromii
GCCTTGGACCAACCGGGAATACCAGTATGTAGTCAATACGGAAATCAAAAGAAATCTGAACCCCGGCGTCACGGATCATGTAGTCATCCGCGATGTGCAGAACGGAAAGATCAATCACCTCCTCTATGCTCGCCGCTACAATCCGAACACAAAGGAATTGGAAAATATTACGGTGCAGGAATTTGAAAACGAAAAAGTGGTTCATGTAGAAAATGCACCGAAAGCCGTGTGGAAAGACGGCGTATGGACCATGACTAACGGCGTCATTTATGACTTGGCCGGTGATGGCGTGGAACGAATGATGCAATTTGAGACACAGGCCATTCCTTACGCGCTCTCTCCATCGGAAATTCCAAATTCCAATAAGAAACTTGATGAAATGACCATCCGTGAGCTGATCCTCACGCAGAAGGCATACACCGCGGCCCATGCCGATGCCACCGGCGTCATCATGGAAATCTATCGCCGCTTCTCGCTTCCCATGGCTAGCTTCGTCTTTGCCATCGTAGGCGCACCTTTAGGCGTACAGAAGCAGCGCTCCTCCTCGTCCATCGGCTTTGGTCTTTCGGTAGTCATTATTTTCCTCTACTACGCTATCATGACCTTCCTCGAAGCCTTGGGCAAAGGCCACATGCTTCCTCCATTCCTGGCCGTATGGCTGCCAAACTTCATCGCTCTTGTGGTAGGGTGTCTCCTGATCCGCAAAGCAGATAAATAAGGAAGCCATCTTCTCTGAAGAGGGTGCCCGTAGGGCGGGTGATGGTCTCGCGTACCTGCTTCCCTAGCGCCGAATGCGCGAGGGCTACCGACCACCGACCACCAAAACGCTATCGTTAATCCCCATTTTCCACTAAAAGGAGGCTCTCCAATGTTTATCGGCATATTCATATTCCTTATCCTGATCATCATGGGCGGCCTCATTGCCTTTTTGGGAGACCGCATCGGGTCGAAGGTGGGGAAGAAGCGGCTTACGCTCTTTGGCCTCCGGCCGAAGTATACATCCATCATCGTCACCATCATTTCCGGCGTCATGATTTCCTTTACCACCATCGCGGTCCTGGCAGTGGTGAATGAAAATGTACGAGTCGCCCTCTTCGGCCTCTCGAAGCTGCAGGACGAGATGAAGGATCTGAATCAGCAGATTCACACCAAAAATTTGGAGCTGGAAAAAGGGAAGCTGCAGCTGGAGGCTAGAAATAAAGAATACGAAGACGTGACCCGGAAGTCCGCAGAGACATCGAAGCAGCTCGAGCAAGTGGAGAGCCAGCGTCTCTACATGGAGAGCGAGCTCGCCACTGTGCAGGATGCCTATAACGAAGCCAAAGCCGGCGTGGAGAAATCGGCGGAGGACATCGCCGAGCTCCAGAAGACGAGGGAAGAGCTTACCGGAAATATTGATGTGCTGAACCGCGAAAAACAGCAGCTCATCCAAAATATCTACGCCCTTCGCGAGGGCCAGGTAGTCTTCCAGGCCGGCCAGGTTTTAACTAGCGTGGTGGTGGACGAAGGCATGTCGGAAGAGAAGGCGGACAATGTGCTGCGGAGCGTCCTCTCGGACATCGATGCCATGCTGAAAGAGCGGCTCAATATCACCGATGAAAATGTCGAAATGGTTCGCATGAGCCAGCAAGATTTCGACGAGGCGTTGGCCGAAGTGATTGATGGGAAAAATAAAAAACTGGTCCGCGTGGTGGCAGCCCAGAATCTCATCCTTGGCGAGCGGCTGGTGGTGGACTTTGACATCCACGACAACCTTTTGATTTATACCAAAGGGGACACCATCCTCCGCGGTAACTTGGATAAGTACAAAGAAATCAAAAATTATGAAATGCAAGTGCTCCGCTTCCTTCGCGATCTGAATCTCTATGCCCAGAGCAAAGGCGTCCTTCCTGATCCCATCACCGGCAAGGTGGGCGTCCTGGACGGCCAAGAGCTCATGAGCGTGATCCAGAAAGTGAAAGAGTGCAATGGCGACTGCGACCTTATCGTCAAAGCGGCGCGGGACATTTACAGCCAAGGCCCCTTGGTCATTGATGTGCAGGTGGTGAAACGATGAAAGAAATCATTTGCGCCATTGACCCCGGCAAAGACAAGACCGGCGTGGCTCTCGTCTTTGCCGACGGCACATTGGACATGAAAAAAATCGTAGCCACGAAGGACTACGAAAAAGAAATGAAAGAAATTTTGGCGGAGAGACATCTCTCCGCCTTCGTTATGGGAAATGGCACCCGCCACCAAATCATGCAGAAGCGCTCCGAAGCCTTGCTAAAAGAAATGGAAATCCCGCTTCCCGTCACCTTGGTGAATGAAAAATTCACCACTGAAATGGGTGAGGCTTGGTACTGGAAAGACCACCCGGCCAAAGGTTTCGCGAAGCTCATCCCCAAAGGCATGCGCACCGTCCCCGTCCCCATAGACGACTACGTGGCCTGGATCATCGGCTGCATTTATCTGGGACTCGTGAAAGCGGAGGATGTGGGGCACAAGAAGGTTTAGTGATCAGTGATTAGTGATCAGTGATCAGGGCGCATTTGACGCCGGCAAGAAATAGTGCAGCATCCTTTCAACACAAAAGGAAAGATGCTCGCTCTCTACTGCTAAACGCGTCCTGATCACTGACCACTGATCACTGATCACTAATTACTGACCACTAAACCACCAGCGTCAAATGCCTATTTAAAAAATTCTTGACTCTCACCACTTTATGATATATAATATTTAAGCGTCACGGGGCATAGCGCAGTTGGTAGCGCACCTGCTTTGGGAGCAGGGGGTCGCCAGTTCGAGTCCGGCTGCCCCGACCATATGGCTCAGTAGCTCAGTTGGATAGAGCAACCGCCTTCTAAGCGGTGGGTCGTGAGTTCGAATCTCTCCTGGGTCACCAATAAAAAATCGCAGAGAATCTTCTCTGCGATTTTTTATTGTCTGAATTTTTTTTAAATTGAAGCGGTAGTTCCCTGGAGGCTTTCATAGAAATGATACTAGGCTAAAAGTTTTTGGTGATAGTCACCCAAAACTATATGGAAATAAAAAGTTTTTGGTGACTCTTGCCAAAAACTTTTTGTTTTTGCGTAGAATGTATGCTACACTGAGGGCAAGGTGGTGATACGATGGAAAAGATGATTGAACGGCGAGAATATTTGGAGCAGCTCATCCGTTGGAAGGACAAGCAGGTGATCAAGGTGATTACCGGGGTGCGACGTTCGGGGAAGTCTACGCTGATGAAATTGTATCAGGATTTCTTGCGGGCCCAAGGCGTTGCAGCAGAGCAAATCATTGCGATCAATTTTGAGGATTATGATTATGCGGATTTGCTGGAGCCGAAGAAGCTGTACTCTTATATCAAGGAGCGGCTCTTGCCCGGGCGGATGATGTATATCTTTTTCGATGAGATTCAGAATGTGGCCGATTTCCCTCGCGTGGTGGATAGCCTCTACATCAAAGAAGGTGTGGATATTTACCTGACCGGTTCGAATGCGTACATGCTCTCGAGCGATCTGGCGACGCTGCTTTCCGGGCGCTATGTGGAAATCAAAATGCTGCCGCTGTCTTTTAAGGAGTATGTGGAGGCCACCGATGGCGAGCGGGAGCTGGCGCGAACCTATCGGAGTTATGTGGAGACCAGCTCATTTCCTTACGCCTTGGCGCTCAAAGGGGAGCGGGGGATGCTGAAGGAGTATCTCTCGGGGATTTACAATACCATCGTCGTGAAAGATGTGACGCAAAGAAATAAATTCACTGATACGATGATGCTAGAGAGTGTGCTGCGTTTTGCCTATGACAATATAGGAAATATTCTTTCCACCAAAAAGATCGCCGACACCATGACATCGGATGGAAGGAAGATTGATTCCAAGGCAGTCGAAAAATATTTGACTGCTTTGATGGAGTGCTATGTGCTCTATCAGTGCAAGCGCTATGACATCAAGGGGAAGCAGTATCTAAAGACCTTGGATAAATATTACGCTGTAGACATGGGGCTCCGTCAAATGCTGCTGGGAAGTAAGGCGATGGACGCAGGACACATCTTGGAGAATGTGGTATACCTGGAGCTTTTGCGTAGGGGCTATGATGTATACATCGGTAAAGTGGGTGACTTGGAAGTAGATTTCGTGGCCATCGATGGAGAGGGCATGACCTATTATCAGGTCTCTCTCTCCGTGCGAGATGAGGCAACGCTATCGCGAGAACTGGCATCACTGAAGAGTATCAAGGATCACTATCCGAAAATCCTGCTGACTTTGGATGAAGACCCGGCTATGGATTATGATGGCATCCGTAAAGTCAACGCGCTGGATTGGCTAGTGGAAATATAAGAGACCCTGGACGTTAGAGGTTTAGTGATCAGTAGTCAGTGATTAGTGCTCAGTGCGCGTTTGGGGTAGCAGTCAAACGCGCCCCGACTACCGACCACCGACTACGAAGATCGATGCTGGTCTTGGCGTAAGTGAGGAAGCAGTTAATCGCGCCCTGATCACTGATCACTGACCCCTGATCACTAAGCCCCAACCATCATCCGCCCTACGGGCACCTTCTTCCCAAAGAAGGCAAATAAAAAACTCCTTGCCTTTTCCCCCCTCTTGTGCTATCATTATCTACTGACTTAATCCCTATTTGAATATGCTTTTCGCTGTATAGAAGGCTTACAAGAAGCAAGGAACGATGAAATTAGAAGAGCATGCCGGGGGTGTTTATATGATTCCGCAGATATGCGTGGTATCAGAGGAGGTGTCCCTATTTGGCAACTAAGGCAGCACAGCTGGCAGAGTGGCTAAAAGAACTGCAGGACAGGGTGGACGCGGACGGCAATTTGTCTTATGGTGAAATTATCCGTTTCACAAAAGAGAAAGGGCTGACGCAGAAGCAATTAGATAGTATTTTCAAACTCCTAAATGAAAATCATATCGAGCTTGTCTATGATGATGACGAGGACGATGATGTAGAGGAAGGCCCGACTTCTGCGGACTTGGCTGCAGAGGCGGATGAACCGATTTTCACCGACGACATGCTTCCGGAAGAGGATGATGTCGATCTGGAAGATGAGAAGGAATGGGAGGCTGAGGACCCGGCCGAGGCCTATGACGCAGCAGCCGCTGGCGGCGTGAGCGATCCGGTGCGCCTGTACCTCCGCGAGTGCGGCTCGAATCCCCTTCTTTCGGCAGAGCAGGAAATGAATCTGGCGAAGGCCATCGAGCGCGGCAAGCGCAAGGATGCGACGGAAGAGGAGAAGGAAGAAGCAGCAGAAGCCAAGAAGGAAATGGCGAACGCAAACCTTCGTCTCGTGGTTTCCATCGCGAAGAAATATCCGGGCCGCGGGATGCCTTTCCTGGATCTGATTCAGGAAGGAAATATCGGGCTCTTGAAGGCGGTCGATAAGTTCGACTATACCAAAGGTTATAAATTCTCTACCTATGCGACTTGGTGGATTCGCCAGGCCATCACCCGCTCCATTGCGGACCAGGCGCGCACCATTCGCGTGCCGGTGCACATGGTGGAGACCATCAATAAGATGAACCGCGTGGGCCGTAAGTTCCTGCAGGAACATGGCCGCGAGGCGACCAATGAGGAATTGGCCAGAGAAATGGGCATCAGCGTGGACAAGATTCGCGAAGCGAAGAAGGCAGCGCAGGACCCGATTTCCTTGGAAACCCCAATCGGCGAAAAGGAAGACTCTCACTTGGGCGACTTCATCGAAGACCAGAAGACCGCTTCTCCGGAAGACGAAGCAGCGGCTACCATGAGACGCGAGCAGGTCTACAAGATGCTCGACACTCTGACAGACAGAGAAAAAGGCGTCCTGGCTCTCCGCTTCGGCATGGACGACGGCACGCCGAGAACGCTCGAGGAAGTGGGCAAGCACTTCGGCGTCACCCGCGAACGTATCCGCCAGATCGAGGGCAAGGCTCTCAAAAAACTGAAAAAGCAGGCACTGCCCATGGCAGGCTATTAAGAAATAAAGCTCATCTTCGGATGGGCTTTTTTGCTGGGGAGGGTTAAGGCTGGTGGTGAAAGTGAGGAATGAGGAGTGAGGAGTGAGGAGTGGTGGTGCGCCGCACAATTCATAAAGCGGCGCGAGTTTGGAAATAGGTAAACTCGTTTGGCTGCGTCCCCACGACCGTGAACCGTTTACCGTGTAACCGCTTACCGACTCTTTTGCCGATAGCGAGCCATGGTGCGATACACTTTTCTCGTAAGAGCTTATCACTTCACGGCTCGCTATCGGAAGCAGGCACGGTGAACGGTTATACGGTTAACGGATAACGGTAGTGGGGCAGCAGCTAGGAGCATTTACCCGTTTCAAGCTCGCGCCGCTTTTCAATTTGTGCGCCGCACCACCACTCCTCACTCCTAACTCATCACTTCAATGGCATGCATCCGTATCCCCTCTCCCCTTTCATCGTGCTATAATGAAATCAAACGGAAGCGGCGGGAGCTCTCGCACTCACTGTCTCATCGTCTGACGGTCTCATCGTCTCACAGTCTGACCGTCTCACAGTCTGACCGTCTCACAGTCTGACCGTCTCACAGTCTGATCGTCTCACAGTCTGATCGTCTCACAGTCTGACCGTCTCACAGTCTGACCGTCTCATTGTCTGACAGTCTCACAGTCTCATTGTCTCATCGTCTCATCCTCTCTCTTTCTCATCACGGAGTCTCTATGGCTATTTCTTTTTCGCGGCTGCATTT
>CAVEMF010000105.1:0-6648 GCA_963616715.1 Ruminococcus bromii
TTTCCTTATTTGCTTTCGAAGAAGGCTTTGTATGCCAGGTAGGTTTCGTAAGCGTCGGCCTTGGAGAGGAGGTCGTAGGGGGCGTGCATGGAGAGCATCGCGGTGCCGCAGTCTACGACTTCGGCGCCCCAGTCGGCCATCATGAAGGCGATGGTGCCGCCGCCGCCCTGGTCTACTTTGCCCAGTTCGCCGATCTGCCAAGCTACGCCGGCTTCGTTGAAGATGCTGCGGATCTTCTGGAGGAATTCTGCATTCGCATCATTGCTGCCGGATTTGCCGCGAGCGCCGCCGTACTTGGTGAGGTTGATGCCGTAGCCAAGGAAGGAAGCGTTGTCCTTTTCGGACACTTCCGCAAACATGGGATCCAGGCAAGAGTTCACGTCAGCGGAGAGCATTTCGCTGTTTTCCATGGTTTCATAGAAATCAAGGATGGTGTGCTGGCCCTGGAGGGCGAGGAGCTTCATGACAAATTTCACGAAGTAGGAGGATTCCATGCCGGTATTGCCATAGGAGCCGATTTCTTCTTTATCGGTCAGAAGAGCCGCCTGGGTCTTCACGCCGGGTTTCGCATGGAGAATGGCTTCCAGGTTGGCAAAGGAGCAGACGCGATCGTCCTGGCCATAGGAAGCGATGAGGGAGCGGTCGAAGCCTACGTCGCGGCTCTTGGTGGCCGGGACGAGCTCGAGCTCAGCAGCGGCGAAGTCTTCTTCTTCGATGCCGTAGGTTTCTTTCAGCATGTTCATGAAAACTTCCTTCGGCTTCAGATCTTCTTCGGCATTGGTGCCGGCGATAGCCTGCAGCTGTTCACCGGTGATGCCGTCGGCCAGGGTCTTCTTCATCTGGTCCTGGGCCATGTGAATCAAAAGGTCGGACACGTAGAAAATCGGGTCGTTGTCATTGAGACCCACATTGATTTCTACTTTCTTGCCGTCTTTGGTGTATACCACGCCGATCAAAGCCAGCGGGATGCAGGTCCACTGGTATTTCTTGATGCCGCCGTAGTAGTGGGTGCGGAAATACACGATGCCTTCCTGCTCATGGACCGGGTTTGCTTTGAGATCCAGGCGCGGGGAGTCGATGTGAGAGCCTACAATCTTGATACCTTCATGCACCGGTTCTTCACCGATGACGGCCAGGATCACAGACTTGCCTTTCTGGTTCCAGTAGACTTTGTCGCCGGGCTGCAGAGAGTCCATGGAGTACACCGGCTTGAAACCGGCTGCTTCTGCGCGGCTGATGATTTCCGATGCTGCCAGGCGCTCCGTGCGAGCGGTGTCCAGAAATGCTTTGTACTTTTCGCCATAGTCCATGACAGCCTTGCGTTCCTCGCTATCCATACGCTGCCATACAGACTTGGTTCTGCTATATGTTTCTTTCATAGGGTAAGCCTCCTTTAGAGAATGATTATCATAAAGTCTATTATAATCAGTTGAAGGGAAAGGTTCAAGGCTTGAAAAACAGGGATAAGGGACAGGGGATAAGGGATAAGGACGTGCTTTCCTGCGTCTCACAGGCTTCGCGCCTTTTCCCAGAAGAAAGTCTAGCACACTTGCCCGAGCCGCCAAATGCGCCTTATCCCTTATCCCTTATCCCTTGCACATTATTCTCCCGGAAATATTTTATTCAGCCAATAGGTCAGTGCCACGAAGACGCCCATGACTACGAAAACCATGGGATAGGCGATGACTGTGAGCATGACCGCGGAATTTACGCTTTCAGAATCCAGAGTAAACATATTTCCTCCTTATCCCAATACAGGGATCAATGCCAATACGAGGCCGCCGGCTACGACGGAAGCCACCTGGCCGGCTACGTTGACGCCCATGGCGTGCTGGATGATGTAATTCGTCGGATCTTCCTTCAGCGCCATCTTCGCGATCACTCGACCGGACATGGGGAAGGCAGAGATGCCGCAAGCACCCACCATGGGGTTGATTTTCTTTTTCAGGAACAGATTTACAAACTTCGCAAAGAGCACGCCGCCTACGGTATCGAAGACGAAGGCCACAGCGCCCAGGGCCAGGATTTTCAAAACGTCCATGGTGAGAATATTTTCCGCAGTCATGGTAGCGCCGACGGTGATGCCCAGGAAGAGGGTCACCAGGTTTGAGAGTTCATTCTGCGCGGTGTCAGAGAGAGAGTCGCAGACGCCGGAGACTTTCAGCATATTGCCAAACATGAGAGCGCCGATGAGTGGCACGGAAATCGGTGCCAGGACGCCGGCAAAGATGACGACCATGAAGGGGAAAAGGAATTTCGCGGTCCAGGAAATCGGTTTCTCTTCGCGGTAAGCCATGTGAATGCGCCGCTCTGCTTTGGTGGTGAGGAGCTTGATAATCGGCGGCTGGATGATGGGCACCAGAGACATATAGCAGAACGCGGTGACCGTCAAAGGCGCCAGGAGATTTGTCGCAAATTTCTGGGCCACGAAAATGGTGGTCGGGCCGTCAGCAGCACCGATGATGCCGATGGCAGCTGCTTCATTGAAAGGAAATCCCACCGCTGCCGCCAGGACGGTGGCAGCGAAGATGCCAAAGTGCGCCGCTGCTGCAAAGAGCATCACATAAGGCGCGCGGATCAAGGAATCAAATTCGCACATGGCGCCCACGGCGATGAAAATCAGGACCGGGAAAAGTTCATTGGCGATGCCCGCCTGATAAAGCACCGACAGAAATCCGGGCTCTCCCCCGTCCGTCGGAATGACAGCGAAATGACCAGGGATATTCGCCAGGATGCAGCCCACACCCATGGGAAAGAGCAGGACCGGCTCATAGTCCTTCTTCACGCCCAGCCAAATCAAAAGTCCGCCGATGGCAAACATGATCCAGATCGTCGGGTCTTGCATCCCCATGACGCCGGCGAAGAGTTCTTCTAATACATGCTCCCACTTCTCCATAAAAATTTTTACCTCCTATATATAATGAATAAAAAATTGGGAAACGAATTGAGTAATCAGTGATCAGTGATCAGTAGTCGGTGGTCGGTAGTCGATAGTCGGGGCGCGCGCCCTTCGGGCACCCTCTTCAGAGAAGAGGGCAAACCAACCCCGCCCTGCCCCTCCTTGCATAGGAAGAGTGGTCATAAAAAAGGACCTGACATTTTACAATGCCAGGTCCTTTGTACCTATTTCCTACCCCCGTGCCATCCGCAGGAAATCCTATGGAGTTTTTAGAAATTGTAACCGAAGAGCGGAAGGATTAAGAAAATCAGAATCGCCCATACGATGCCGGCTACGATGAAAATGCCGGCGGTGATAGCGAAGCCTTCCTTCGTTCTCGGTACGCCCAAGAGGCTGAAGTTTCCCATGGGTCCACGGCGAACCATGAAACCATTGGACTTTCTTTGCTTGAACCATTTCATTTTATTTTCATAGCCGATGCTGTAAGCTGTGAGCACCGCTACGATGGAAGCGACCAGCCAGTAAATCAAAAAGCGTGCCGCATTGAAATCCTGTACATCTGACAAGTCAATTAACTGAGGCATAACACACCATCCTTAAATAAGGTTTATTCATGCTCTCTATTATAAAGCACACAGGGGATTTTGGCAAAGGAAAGTTTGATTAAAAGGAATAAGGGATAAGGGATAGGGGATAAGGGATAGGGGCGCGTTTGACTGCAGCTCCACCATCGTTTCTCTCTTCACCCACAAAGGGGATTATGTGAGAAAGCAAGTAAGCAAGTCCTTATCCCTTATCCCTTTTAGTGCGCACAAAAAAGCCGCGAGAAGAATCCCGCGGCTCTTTGTATTTCCTTATTAGAACTTATAGTTCAAAGATACGGTCCATGCGTCATCCGGATCGGCTGCATTGTCTGCGTCGCCGCCGAAGGCGTATTCAGCGTGGAGCTGTACGTTCTTCTGGAGGGTGAGGTTACCGATGACATTCCAGTAGTTGATGTTGGTAGCCGTTGTGTAACGGAAAGCATCGAGGATATCGGTCTGCAGGCCGGTGCCACCGATGTATACATCTCTATCCACATCATTGTATGCCACAGAGAGATCCCAGCTCCATGGTTTCTTCCAGTCTGCTTTGCCATAGGACACGCCGGCATTCCAAGCGGTGTCGTTAGAGCTGGAGGTATTGGTGTTCTGCCAGTATTCACCAAAGACATTGAATTTCTGGATCGGCACTACGATGCCTACACCAAAGATTTCATCATTTGCATAGGATTCTTCCAGGGTGATGTAGTCTGCATTCAATTTCAGCACGCCGAAGTCATAGGAAGCTTTAGCGAAGTAAGCATCTGTATCCTGCCAGTAGGTATCGGATTTGTTCAGCTGGCCATAGCCGGTGGTGACTTCCAACTTGCCATTGTTATAGGAAATCTGAGCGCCATCGTAGCCCTTGGTGGAGCCATAGAGCCAGCCGCCCTGGTTACCGAAGTAAATGGGCTGACGGCCGAGGCGGACGGAGACGTATTTACCAAACTGATGGTTTACGAAGATCTGATCCATGTAGGTATCATTCTTCTTGTCAGAGCTGTCTTTGAAATCCATTTCACCAACGATACGGCCCTGGACATAGGTATCCTCATTGACCTGGCCTCTTACGTTGATTCTCATACGGCCGTTCCAAGAGTCTTCGCTGCCCTTCGCGCCATTATCTTTGGTCTGATAACGCATACGCGCATCGCCGGACCAGTAAATGTTGCCGACTTTCTTTTCCAGGTTGCCTACACGAACGCCCAAGTTGGAGAGCTCATCAGCGAATTCAGCAGCCAGTTTGTCGAGAGT
Organism: Ruminococcus bromii; assembly: GCA_963616715.1. Classification (GTDB taxonomy): domain Bacteria; phylum Bacillota; class Negativicutes; order Veillonellales; family Dialisteraceae; genus Dialister. The sequence goes on from CAVEMF010000105.1 coordinate 4,735, forward strand.
GGCTTTCTGTTCAGCGTTCAGCTGATCTTCTTTGGCCAGCATGCGCGCTACGATCTGCGCCAGTTCGTAACGGGTCATGTTTCTTTCGCCTTTGAAGGTGCCATCCGGATAACCTTCTACAACGCCCTGTACGGACAGGTCGGAGACTGCTTGGTACGCCCAGTCGTCTTCGGATACATCAGAGAATGGATTGGCTGCGTATGCAGATACGCCAGCGGTGAGAGCAGCTACAGCTGCCAGTGCGAGAATTTTTTTCATAGTTCATTCGCTCCTTTGAAATATATTGCCCTTTCTTGGAGAGAAAAATTTTCAAAGGAAATCCTTTTGGCGCGAGTGACCGTGTTTCCTCTGCGATGGGATTTCTTTTTTTATTTTCCCTCAGCACTGCCTTCGGGCTTTCCTCAGTGCTGTACTAAGGGTAAACCAATTCCCAAGACTGCTCAAGGACAGAGTCCTAGATGAAAGCGCCACGCCCTCGAGTAAAGTCTAAGGCGCCAGCGTGAGCCGATTTGCCGATGATTTTATCGTACCTATAGCTGGAATCTATATGTGGGTATAAATGAATTTGAACGACTTGAGGGACAAGGCCCTGCCCTCGATAGTTAGAAGGGAGGAGTTAGGAGTGAGGAGTGGTGGTGCGGCGCACAAATTAAGAAGCGCCGCAAGTTTTGAAAGTCAACGCGCGTGCCTGCTTCCCCACTACCGTGAACCGTATACCGATAACCGTTTACCGCGCATACTTCCGATAGCGAGCCGTGGAGCATTAAACTCTTGCGCAAAAGAACCATTGCTTCACGGCTCGCTATCAATAAAAGAGCCGGTTAACGGTTACACGGTCAACGGATAACGGTAGTGGGGAAGCAGCTAAACGCGTTTGCTTATTTCAAAACTTGCGCCGCTTTTCAATTTGATGCGGCGCCCCCCACTCCTCACTCCTCACTCCTCCCTCCTCCCTTTAATCTCCCACGCCTCATCCCCAAAATAAAATTGAGCCGCGAGAAATCGCAGCTCATAGAAAGGCTCCCGCTGTTTTCATTTTCAGATCGCAGTAGGAAATCATAAATTGGTCGATGTAGCGAGCGCACTCGTTGAAAGTGCCGGCGGTGATGGAGGCGCCGAAGGGGCCCGCCCATTCGTAGTCTCTGAAACGCAAGAGGAGCTCTCTTCCTTTTTCGGAAAGCCCCAGGGCCTTCGCCGGTTCCTCTTCTGTGGGATCAAAGCCCGCGGCCGCTAGAAGCTCTACGGTCACCGCGAAGGCGCAGACCTTCGGATTCCGCTCGCGAGAAGAGAGGGCGCCTAATCCTAAGACTTGATAGGCAAAGGGATCCGCCTCACCCACAGGAAATAGAGAGAGCAAGAGCTCGATCACGTAGTACCAAGCGTTCAAATCTTCAAAGGGAAGTTTCAGCGTATCCACCAATGGCTCTCCTTCGTACTGGCTCATGCGTCCGTAGTCCGGTGAGAGGGACGCAGAGAAGCGAAGGTGCGAAAGCGGAAGGAGCGCCCCGGCGCCGTAACGCTTCATCGCCGCCGGAGATAAGGAGAAATGAAAGAGTCCCATTTCTTTGGTGAAAACAGAGAGCATCCTCCCGCCGCCGGCCCCCTTCACGCCGCGCAGGACAATGCCCTCCAAGTTTCGTATTTCGGATTTCATGTTTCTTTCCTTTTTAACGCTGGTGGTTTAGTAGTCGGTGGTCTGTAGTCGGTAGCCCCCGCGCATTTGACCGCTTCCTCATTCGCATGCCCCCGCTATTGTAATGCAGTTAAGTTAAGAATTTTATGCCGAGGGTACGCGCCGATTTGTTGCTATAGCCCTACGTGAGTAGACCCTTGGAGAAGGGTCGCCCGATAGGGCCGGATAGAAATGCACCGTAGGTGCATAACCAGCAGTAGCCCTAAGCATGCCGATGTTTG
>CAVEMF010000106.1:0-6619 GCA_963616715.1 Ruminococcus bromii
ATCATACCACAAAAAAAGATGCCTCCGTAGAGACATCTCTTATTTCTTAAATCATATCCAGGTTTTTCATGATCTGGCCCAGGACGCCTTTGAAGACACGCATATCGCTTTCCGATACGCCTTCGTAGAAGGTCTGGTCGAGATCCTTGGCAGCCTGGCGGCTAGCCTGTTCTACCTGCTTTGCTTTGTCGGTGAGGTAGAGGCGGTACTTTCTCGCATCTTCCGGCACCCGCTCCTTGCGGATGAGACCTTTGTCGATCATGGACTTCACCATGACGGTGATGGTGGGGTTCGTAAGATGGAGATGTTCTTCCAACGTCTTCTGGGTGACCAGCTCTTTCTTGTGAGTAGAAAGATACGCGATGATGAGCGACTGGCGCGCAGTCAGACCGAATTTTTGCATGATGCCGGACTGCTTCAGAAGCATTCTCTTGTGTGCCTGTCCTAAGTTGTAGGTGAGACCGAGCTTATCACTCTTGCTCAGGTCTTCCGGTTTTAAGTGGATCTGTTTCTTCATAATACTCACCTTGCTGCGGGGCCAAACATATACGACGAACTAACACCTAGATTTCACGTAAGAATTTACAAATATTATACACTCTTTCCACCCCATCGGCATAGAGAAAAAAGATTAGTTTTCTCTGAGAAATCATCTTTCTCATGCCTCAAAGGACCTTCTGTCCTTCATGGAATAACAATGATTCTTTTTCTATTATAATACGCCATGACGCTTTGGGAAAGTCTTATTTTCTCTCCCTAGAAATCCCATCGCATGCTACGCATTATCGACATTTCCCCCGCTTTTGGGGAGAGGAGATAGAAATATTTTATAGCGGTGTGCCTCAAGGGATAAGGCGCGGCTGCGAGTAGTTAGGAGTTAGGAGTGAGGAGTGAGGAGTGGTGGTGCGCCGCACAATTCATAAAGCGGCGCGAGTTTTGAAACAGGAAACCGAGCACCTGCTTCCCCACTACCGTGAACCGTCTACCGTATAACCGTTTACCGCGCATACTACCGCTAGCGAGTCGTGGAGCGATATGCTCTTATGAGGAAGGTATATCGCTCCATGGCTCGCCAGCGGTAAAAGAATCGGTCAACGGTTACACGGTAAACGGATAACGGTAGTGAGGCAGCAGGAAAACGCGCTGACTTTCCAAACTCGCGGCGCTTCTTAACTTGTGCGCCGCACCACCACTCCTCCCTCCTAACTCCTAATTTTTTTATACCCCCTTATCATTTTATGCTATAATAGATCTAGGAAAGAATAAAAAAATAAGCAGCCTTCGCTGCCTTTGTATTTCTCATGAAAGGAGAAATGGTTATGAATTCGTTTAACGAAATGGCATGGGAGAAGGAGCGGACCTTTTCCATCAACATGCCCGGGCTTATGAAAGATATTTATGTGTGGGTGGCCATTGCGCTTGCCATCACTGGCGTCACGGCTTACACTGTGTCCACCAGCCCGCTGCTCTTGTCTATCCTCTTTGCCGGGAAGTTCACCATGTGGGCGCTCCTCATCGCGACGGTGGCCCTGGTGTGGCACTTGTCTTCCGCGGTGTCCCGTCTGTCGCTCAAGGCCGTGACGGCGATGTTCCTCATTTACTCGGTCTTGAATGGTCTCACCATGGCGTCCATCTTTATCGTGTACACCATGACCTCCATCGCGTCGGTCTTCTTTGTCACCGCCGGCACCTTCGCTCTCATGTCTGCCTATGGGTATCTCACGAAGGCGGATCTCTCAAAACTGGGTAACCTGTGCCTCATGGGCCTCTTCGGTCTCATCATCGCCACGCTGGTGAATATGTTCTTTGCGAATTCTTTCCTGGAAATGCTCCTCGCTTACGCCGGCGTCCTCATCTTCGTGGGCCTCACCGCGTACGACACGAAGCGCATCCGCGAGATCGCTTACGCCAATAACACCGGCACCACAGAGAACGGCGCGAAGCTCGCCATCATGTGCGCCCTCACGCTGTACCTCGATTTCATCAACCTCTTCATCTACATGCTCCGCATCTTTGGTGAAAAGAAATAAGGAAATCAAAAAAGACTCGAGTCATTGCTCGGGTCTTTTTCTTTTTAGTAATCAGTGATCAGTAGTCAGTAGTCAGGACGCATTTGGCTGAAGCGAGCCAATGCATGTATACCTTCTTCGGAAAGAAGGTGGCCGCCAAACTGGATGATGGGAGCCCACGGACAGTTCGTGCATGAATGGGCTAGTAATTAAATGCGCCCTGATCACTGATCACTAATCACTGACCACTAACCCACCAGTCTTAAAAATCGAATCTCTCCTACTTTTGGCTCCAGCAGAATGTCGAAGCCTTTCACCTCACCCGCTTCATCGGAAATAAAGGTGACCGGGAGCTCGTAGAGGTCGGTGTCTTCTTTGATGCCGTGGACGGCGAAGGTGTCGGCAGAGAGGTGGGTCATGGGGAGATTTTCCACTGCCCGCTCGTCCATCACGAGGCCCGCGTCGGTGAGGCGGATTTTAAAAATGCCATAGCCCGGATTTTCATAGGTGCCTTCGTAGGCAGAAAGGGGGCGCGGCATCGGGGCCTTGTCCAAATGTTTCGGCAAGCAATCAAATTCCAGATCATGATACGCACTCTCGGGGGCGTGTCTTTTTTCTTTGTCCGCATAGAGGGCAAACCAGTCTTTCTCCTCGCGGCCCAGGAAGGCGTCCAAAAGAAATCCTTGCACAGAGAAGATGAGCGGATTGTCAGGGCAGTGGAGATTTTGGAGATACACGGCACCGGCACCCAAAGCGGGCACGTAGAATTGGAAAGCGCTGTAGCCTTCGATCTTCCCCGTGTGCTGCTGCACCACCGTGCCGTGGTAGTCCATGACCCGCCAGCCAAAGCCGTAGCCCAAGCTTTCGCCACCGATGACGTGGGGATAGTCCATGGGAAGCTGGGGCCGATGCATGTCGTCAAAGCCATCGCCGGTAAGAAGCGGCGCGCCGCCAGCCATGTGACAGGAAATCCATTTCGCCATGTCAGCGGCGGTGCTCATGACGGAGCCGCAGGGGCCGGCCTGGTCGATGTTCCACCGTGGGATGCGGCGAAGGCCCTCCTGCCAGCGATAGGGATAGGCACAAGCGTCCTGCGCCGCTGCCTCGTCCATGAGGCAGTAGGTATCCGCCATGCCCAGGGGCGCAAAGATTTCCTCTTGGAGAATGTCCTCCCACTTCTTCCCGGTCACGGCTTCCATGATGCCGCCGACGGCAGCGTACATCACATTGCTGTACTGGGCGATGGAGCGGAAGGGAGCGTTCGGCTCGAGATAGCGAAGCCGCGAAAGATAGTCCACGCGGGAAATGGAATTGTCCGGCCACGCGCCATCGTGCCCCGCCACGCCGGTGCGGTGGCAAAGCATATCCCGCAGCGTCACCTCTTCCCCGGCCGGCCGATCCCACAGCGCAAAGCCCGGGATGCAATCGGCGAGGGGCGCATCGATATCCAAAACGCCCCGCGCGGCGAGACGCATGACGGCCATGGCGGTCATGGATTTCGAGCAAGACCCCACGCCGCTGATGGTCCTCTCGGTGAAGGGCTTCTTGTCTTCTACATTTCTATAGCCAAAAGAAAGAAACTCCGCATGCCCGTCATGAAGGATACCCATCGCCATGCCGGGGACGGAATAATAATCCATCATCCGCTCGATGAGGGAGGAGAGATGGGAGAGTTGTGTGTTTGTCATGGAAATAGCCTCTTTAAGAATGGAGAGTTAGTGATCAGTGATCAGTGATTAGTAATCAGGGCGTCAGTATCGATGCTTTACGCTATCGATTTAATAATTAGTGGTCATGGCGCGTTTAACACCCACGCACATGCGCAATGCTAAGGAGTTGCATACATTTGTTGCTCTGGCCTTACGTGAGTAGACCCTTGGAGAAGGGTCGCCCGATAGGGCCGGATAGAAATGCGCCAAAGGCGCATAATCAGCTGTAGCAGAAGGCACGCTGATGTTTGCCAGGAGTTTTGCATGATATCGCTAGTGCGAGTTGTGCCTCTTACGAGGCACTCTATCCTCCGCTAACGCGCGCCCCTTCTCCAAGGGGCTACGGATTAAAGCTAGTGCAACATAAGTTATTCTACCTGCTGGTATTTAAAATGCTTAACTTAATAGCATTTACAACGTAAACGAAGCAGCAGCCAAATGCGCCCTGATCACTGACTACTGATCACTGATCACTAAACCGATAGCGTTACTTCCCGATACCGGCCTATACATCCGCCAGGCCGTGTATCTGCCTGGGCACGATGAAGGGTTTGCCGATCATGGGGACTGCTTCTATGAGGTCCTTGGTGTAGGCGTCTTTGGGGTGTTCGAAGATGTCTTCAGAGCTTCCGATTTCTACGATTTCGCCCTTCTGCATCACGGCGGTGCGGTCGGCGATGTATTTCACCACCGCCAGGTTATGGGAAATGAAAATGTACGTGAGCCCGAGTTTCTCTTTCAGATCCAAGAGGATGTCCAAGACCTGGGCCTGCACGGATACATCCAAGGCCGAGGTGGGTTCGTCGAGGATTAGGATTTCCGGGTGGGTCATGAGGGCGCGGGCGATGGAAATACGCTGGCGCTGGCCGCCGGAAAATTCGTGGGGATATTTGTCCAGCGCGCTTTGGCGCAGACCCACCATCTCCATGAGGCGGGCCGCATGGCTTTCCATTTCCTCCTTCGTCTGGCCGCCCAAGATGCGGGCCGGTTCGATCAAGATGTCGCGGATGGTCATGCGGGGCGACAGGGAGGAGTAGGGATCCTGGAAAACGATCTGTATCTTCTTTCGAAGCTCGCGGATCTCCGCTTCTTTGGCATGGGTGATGTCCTTGTCGTAGAGAAGGATCTCTCCCGACGTGGGTTCCTCGAGGCGAATGATGAGGCTAGCCAGGGTGCTCTTGCCGCAGCCCGACTCGCCCACGAGTCCTAAGGTCTCGCCCTTGGAGAGAGACAGGGTGATGCCATTCACCGCATGGACTTCCTTCGTCTTTCCCCAAAAGCTTTTCGTATGAAAGGTCTTGGTGACCTCTTTGAGTTGTAGTATATCCATGATTTCTCCTTTGACAGTTAGGAGTTAGGAGTTAGGAGTGAGGAGTGGTGGTGCGCCGCACAATTCATAAAGCGGCGCGAGTTTTGAAACAGGAAACCGAGCACCTGCTTCCCCACTACCGTGAACCGTCTACCGTATAACCGTTTACCGCGCATACTACCGCTAGCGAGTCGTGAAGTAATAAATTTTATAGCAAAATGTATATCGCTCCATGGCTCGCCATCGGTAAAAGCGTCGGTTAACGGTTACACGGTAAACGGATAACGGTAGTGAGGCAGCAGGGAGAAGCGCTCTCTTCCAAACTCGCGGCGCTTCTTAATTTGCGCGCCGCACCACCACTCCTCACTCCTCACTCCTCACTCCTAACTATTGATCTTCCGACAATACACCCTATGCCCCGCCCCGCATTCTACGCATGGCGGGAGGCCTTGTTCGCATTCTTCGGCGCGCAATGGGCAGCGAGGGGCGAAGCGGCAGCCGCCCATTTTCTCCGACGGGTCGGGGACGATGCCGGGGATGGCTTTCAACCGATCCTTATTTCTATCGGATGAGAAACGGGGGAGCGCGGCGATGAGGGCGCGGGTGTAGGGGTGGAGCGGGTGCTCGAGGACGTCATTGGTATCGCCGGACTCCACGATGTGGCCGGAGTACATGACAGACACTTTGTCGCAGATTTCTGAAATGACGCCCAGGTCGTGGGAAATAAAAAGCACCGCGGTGCCCAGATTCTCGCAGGCCTCTTTGATGAGGTAGAGAATCTTCGCCTGCACCGTCACATCCAGAGCGGTGGTGGGTTCATCGGCGATTAGAAGCTTCGGTTTGCAGGAAAGGGCGATGCCGATCATCACGCGCTGTCGCATACCGCCGGAGAGCTCGTAGGGGTAGCAGTCCAGGACGTCCTCGGCGTTTCGGATATGCACCGCTTCGAGCATGGCGAGTGCCTGCTTCCTCGCTTCGGCTTTCGATACATCGCCGTGGGCGCGGATGACGTCCACCATCTGCTGGGCAATGGTGAAGACCGGATTCAAGCAGGTCATAGGCTCTTGGAAAATCATGGACACATCGCGGCCGCGAAGGACTTCCATTTCCTTCTCGCTTACGCCCATGAGCTCCTTGCCGCAAAGGCGGATGGAACCGCCAAGGTCTGCCTTATTTCCCCCGGGCAGAAGGCGGGAAACGGCGAAGGCGGTCATAGATTTCCCGCTCCCCGACTCGCCCACAAGCCCAAGGATTTCTCCGGCATGGAGTTCTATATTCACATCATGAAGAATCGGCACCATCCCCTTCTTCACCGGAAGCGATAAAGAGAGGTGGCTGATGGTAAGTACATTTTCGGTCATAAGTACACGCTTTCTAGTTTTTTCGGGATTGGGGCTAGGGGTTCAAGGATATGATACAGATTTCGGCAAAGTTAGGAGTTAGGAGTGAGGAGTGAGGAGTGGTGGTGCGCCGCGTCAATTCATAAAGCGGCGCGAGTTTTGAAATAGAAATCCGCGGACCTGCTTCCCCACTACCGTGAACCGTCTACCGTATAACCGTTTACCGCGCATACTACCGCTAGCGAGTCGTGG
>CAVEMF010000107.1:0-6611 GCA_963616715.1 Ruminococcus bromii
GTTAGCATAGATTTGTTGGTCTAGCCCTACATGAGTAGACCCTTGGAGAAGGGTCTACGGATTGAGGCTAGTGCAACATGAGTTATTCTACCTGCTTGTATTTAAAAAGCTTAACTCAATAACATTGTAATCGGGGCTCAGGTCCGATGGTTAGCGTCATCGGTTAAATGGTCAGTGATTAGACGAAATCAAAAACGCAGAATCGATATCTCGATTCTGCGTTTTTATTTCTGCTATACTCCTATGCTACTATCAACGGGAAATCATCGGTGATGAGCCCTAATCACTGACTACCAATCACGGATCACTAATTACTAACCACTTACTTTATGAACCCCACCTGCTTACAAATCTTCTCGATCTCCACGTCCTTCTTCTGATTGTATTCCACTTTCTTTTCTTCGAAGTAGTTACGGCCATAGGAGTCAATGGAGACGATAAGGGGGCCGAATTCCTTCACGTGAGAGTGCCACAGGGTTTCCGGCATGCCGAGATCCTTCCACTGGGCTTCTACGATTTCTTCTACTTCCGTCGCGGCGACCACTGCATTGCCGGCGGGAAATACGCAGTGGATGGCGCCGAATTCCTTGCAGGCTCTCTGGGTATTTTCCTTCATGCCGCCTTTGCCGACGATCACGCGGACGCCGGTGGTCTTCACGAATTCGTATTCGAATTTTTCCATGCGCATGGATGTGGTGGGGCCAACGGAAACCATTTCGTAGGTGCCATCGTCGTGTGGACGAATGATGGGGCCTGCATGGAGGATGGCCATATTTCTCACATCCACCGGAATCTCTCGGCCTTCTTCTACCACGCGGCGGTGTGCCACGTCGCGGCAGGTGGTGAGGTCGCCGGTGAGGTACACGATGTCACCGATGTGGATGTCCTTCAGGTCTTCTCTGGAAATCGGAGTCACCAAAATCTTTTTATCTTCTTTTACTACGACTGCCATGATGATGTCTCCTCTCTCTTATTCTTTCTCTTCGTAAACAAAAGTGCTGTGGGTATCGGTGGTGAAGTGGAGGTCTTTGTCAAATACGATATGACCGCGTCTGTGGCTCCAGCAGCCTACATTGACTGCGACGCCGATGACCGACGGATGGCGAGCCGTATTTTCCACATTGACACCCATGACGGAGTAGTGACCGCCCATGCCCTGGGGGCCCAGGCCCAGCGCATTGATGCCGTCTTCCAGGAGGACTTCCATCTTGTGAGCGTTGGCATTTTCATTGATGCTGCCGATGGGGCGCATCAGGGCTTTCTTGGAATTCCAAGCCGCCGTTTCCACGGACGTGCCGACGCCGACACCCACCAGCAGCGGCGGGCACGCATTGAGGCCGTAGGAAGTCATGCGGTCCATGACGAATTTCACGACGCCTTCATAGCCTTCGCCAGGCATCAAGACAGTCGCGCAGCCCGGGAGCGAGCATCCGCCGCCGGAGAGGTAGGTGTAAATCTCGCAGCCGTCATAGTCCGGGATCATATCCCACCAAATGGTCGGCGTGCCCTTGCCTACGTTCTTGCCGGTGTTGTATTCATCGAAAGTCTGCACCGAATTGTGACGCAGCGGCGTATCAAAGGTCGCTTTGATGACCGCCTCGCGGAGCAAGGTCTCCATGTGGTCGATGTAGGGGAACTTGGTGCCGCAGCGTACCCAGAACTGCGGTACGCCGGTGTCCTGGCAAGACGGACGCTGCAACTTTTCCGCCAGCATCTGATTTCTAAACATGGTGCGATAAATGACCTTCGCCATGGGGCTGTCTTCCTTGTCTCGGAGATCCTCCAGCTTCGCAATCACATCATCCGGCAGCTTGATCGCCGTATGCCCCAGGAACTTCGCAACCACGTCCGTTAATTTTTCTACTCCCTTTTCCATTTCCATTACCTCCATTTGAAATACCTGTATGACTTCGTACGGGGAGAGTCATTTCTTCGTTGTCTGTATTATAGACCCCTTCCAGTCACAAGTATATTTCGCGTTATTGACAGTGGTATAGGATTTGGCTATACTGAAAGCAAAAGTTAGGAGTTAGGAGTTAGGAGGGAGGAGTGGTGGTGCGGCGCACAAATCAAGAGGCGCCGCGAGTTTGAAAAGTCAGCATGCTGACCTGCTTCCTCACTACCGTTATCCGTTTACCGTATAACCGTTAACCGGCTCTTTTACCGATGACGAGCCATGGAGCGATATACCTTTCTGCGTAAGATGTATTACTTCACGGCTCGCTAACGGTAACATGTGCAGTGAACGGTTACACGGTAAACGGTCCACGGTAGTGGGAAAGCAGCCAAACGCGTTTACTAATTTCAAAACTCGCGCCGCTTTATGAATTGTGCGGCGCACCACCACTCCTCACTCCTCACTCCTCACTCCTCATTCCACACTTTACGAAAGCATGCCTTATCCCTCAATCGCCATGAAAGGAAAATCGCAAATGACCCTCTCCCAACTCGAATACTTCTGCGCCGTGTGCCGCTACCACAGCATCACCCGGGCCGCGGAGGCGCTCTTTGTGTCCCAGCCCACCATTTCCACCGCCATCAAGGATTTGGAGAATGAATTTCACATCTCCCTCTTTGTGCACAGCCGCAACCGCATCCGCCTCACCGAGGACGGCGCCGCCTTTTACCACAAAGCCGAGGAGCTTTTGAAGCGGACCCACGACCTGTACAACGAATTCAGCCGCGTGCCCGACACCATCCGCCCCATCAAGATCGGCATCCCGCCCATCCTCTCCACCGTCTTCCTTCCCTCGCTCTCCGAAGAATTCGAAAAGAAATACCACATCCCCATCGAGCTCTCCGAGTGCGCCTCCCACCGCGCCGCCCAGCTGGTAGAAGAAGAAGAGCTGGACATCCTCTTGGGAAATCTGGACATTTACAACTTGGAGACATACAACTACCACGTGATCTTAGAAGACGAGTACGTGTATTGTATTTCCAAAGATCACCCCCTGGCCGCGCTCCCCTCCGTCACGCTCCCCATGCTGCAAAATGAAAACCTCATGCTCTTCCACAAAGACTCCGTCCAAGTCACCACCATAGAGGCCGCCTTCCGCGCCCTAGGTCTCACGCCGAGGGCCAAATACTACATGAGCCAGCTCACCACCATGATGAACTACCTCGCCGCCGGACATACCGGCGCCTTCCTCTACCGCTCCATCCCCATCGACGAGACCCGCCTCACCCGCCTAGCCATCGAGCCCCGCATGACCGCCAAACTTGGCATCCTATGGAAAAAAGGCACCTTCCTCTCCCACGGACTGGAACAATTCATCCAATTCGTGAAAGAAAGGAAGATGCCATTGAAATAGAAATTGATCTTGGCTCTGCCGCCGCCAGTGCGAACATGTCGATGTCGCTCCTGGCTGCTGGTCGGCTAGAGTTACAGGCTCAGCAAATACGCTAGCGTCAAAATGCACGCAATTAACGGTTATAAAATATCCGCTGCTTCTGTTAATTGCGGGATGCACTTTGCTGCTGTCCCATTGTTCCTCGGGCCGACTAGCAGCTAGCAGCCAGAAGCAACATCGACATGTTCGCACTAGCGGTATCCCCACTAGCCCTACCATTCCCCCAAAAGAAACTCTCTCACATTCCTATGCCGTATCCCATCTTCGCTGCGGTCCAGCTCGTCCATGGAGACCACATACTTCGGAAAATTGTCAGGGATTTTCTTCAACACATCAAATTCGCAGCGCACCGTTTCCTCCGATGCCAAGAGGTAGGTGACCTGTACGTAGAGCTTCTCGTCCCCTCTCGCGCCGATAAAATCGATTTCCTGGTCCTGGTATTTCCCTACGGTCACCGTATATCCCCGGCGAAGCATCTCGAGGCACACCATATTTTCGAGCACCTGATCGATGTCCCGCGTATTTCTTCCATACACCGCCTCCCGAAGCCCATGGTCTGCCACGTAAAGCTTCTCGTTGACCGACAGGATTTTCTTGCCAATCATATCCTCTCTCGGGATCCGATACAGCAGAAACGCATGCTCCGTGGCCTTCACGTAATTCAGCACCGTCTCATAAGACGCATTTCGCTTCTCGCTTTTGAAATATTTCACCAAGCTATTGATGCTGAAGGGATGGCCCACATTGGAAAGAAGATACAGGATAATGCGCTCCAGCAGATCCACATCGCGAATGGCATTCCGACCGATCACATCCTTTAGAATCACCGAATTGTACACATCCCGCAAGTACTGCAGCGAGGCCTCGCGGTTCTGCTGCAGATTCGCGAGGAAAGGCATACCGCCGAGAAGCAAATACTCTTGAAACGCCGCCGCGTCTGAAACATAAAGCCCTGACGCTTTCCGCATAGCCAAAAATTCCGTAAAAGAAAAGGGATACACCACAAACTCCACATACCGCCCGGCCAGGTACGTGGCCAGCTCGCCGGATAAAAGCTTCGCGTTGGAACCGGTGATGTAAATATCACAATCGTAATCGAGGCGCAACGAATTGATGCAGCGCTGCCAATCCTTCACCTCCTGGATTTCATCGAAGAAGAAATACCACTTCCCCTTCGCGCCGGCCGTACGCCTTTGGATTTCCTGATGGAGCGTCAGCGCGTCGCAGAAAGGCGCATTAGACAGCTGCTCGAAATTGAAAGACACCATCTGCTCCGGCTTGACACCTTGCTTCACAAGCTCCTTCTCTATCAGCATCAAGAGCACTGACTTCCCGCTACGCCGTATCCCCGTTAACACCTTGATCACATCCCGCCCAATGAAAGGGCGGATTTTTTGCATATATAACTCTCGCTCAATCATCGCACTACCTCCTTTTTCTCTCATTATAAGTGAAAAAAATAAGGAAATCCACAAAAGTTTCGATTATACTCTAAACTTTTGTGGATTTCCTGTGTTTTTTCGATTATAACTGAAAGTTTTAGTAGTCGGTAGTCAGGGCACATGTGACGCAGCAGTCAAACGCGTCCTGATCACTAATCACTGATCACTGATCACTAAACCACTACCGTTATTTCACATATTTCCTTCCCTCACCCCACGCCTTGCCGACTGCCTCGCCGAGTGGAATGTAAGCTCCGGCTGCTGCGTCAAAGGTAATGGGAGCAAGCTTCTTTGCATCTACTTTGCCGTCTGTCAAAATAGCATCATCAGCGAGAATGTTCACGATGTCTCCCACGAAATGGAAATCCTCGCCCACCTGGGTGATTTTCGAAACCTTGCACTCAAAAGTCAGCGGGTACTCGGCGATCACCGGCGCGTTTACATGCTCGCTCTTTTCTGCATGGAAACCCACCTTCTCGATTTTGCCCGGTTTCGCCTTCTCGCTCACCAAACCGAAGTAGTCCGACTCCGCCATAGTGGAAACCGTGGCCACGCTCACCGTGAAAGCGCCGCTCTCTCGAATGTTGTCCGTGGTCTGGTGCCGATGGTCCAGCATGAAGCCGATCTGGTTCGTATCATAGATCCCACCCCAAGCCGCCACCATGGCATCGGCCTTGCCATCCTTGTCATAGGAGGCGATCACCAAGACCGGCTGGGGATACAGGATGGATGCAGGTTTTACATTCGTTTTCATAATTTTTCTCCTTGGAATATGATAGTAAATTAGTGATCAGTGATCAGTGGTCAGTGATCAGGGCGCATTTCACGCTAATACAAACATAGAGAGGATGGGGCTACCGACTACCGACTACAAAGCCGATAGCAGTCTCAGTGTGAATGGGAAAGCAATCAAATGCGGGCTGATCACTGATCATTGATCACTAATCACTAAACAACTAATCACTGATCACTAAACAACTATCTCTTCACCGTCTTCTTCAAATTCTTCACGAAACGATCGACGATGCGCTCGTAGATGCCCTGGGGATTGTCTTCCACATCCCTTTGTCTCTCGTCTTCGCTAGAGGCGATGAGCTGTCCGCTCTCCCGGTCGTACCAATCGAAAGTCACCGTCACTTCTGCGTAAGGGACATACCGATCCGGAATGTACTCCGGATATTCCTCGGTGTGATAGCTTTCATGCCAATTGCCATTCTCATCGCGCCAGCCGTCCTTTACCTGCCGCGTGCGCCACTCCACATGGGCGGGGATCAGATAGCTATCCACCAGCCAATGGGTGAGCCGCGGGATAATGTACACATCGGCGCCGGACTCCTGCGCTGCCGCGAATGAATCCTCAGGATCCGTATACGCCTCCGACGCCTTTGGCACAGCAGACGACGAGAGCCGCGGCACTGCGCCAAAGCCGGAGGTAAGAGATAAAGACGAAGGAAGAGAAAGCTTCTGCAATTTATTATCCAGGATCGCCTTCACCTTCTGCGCCTTCACCTGTGGCAGCGCCACGTCCCGCGTATCCATCTCGGCCACATAGATCGATTTCACATTGGCAAAGGGATAAGACGAGCTCTCCCAAGAAGTAAACTCCGCCGCCGCGATGCCGCAAGCAGAAATCCAAGCGCCCACCACCAGGGCCGCTGCTTTATACCATTTCATAATTGACCTCCTTAAAGAAAAGATTCGAGATATTGAGATGATGAGAATATGCCAGAATTCAACATAGATTTGTTTCCCTAGCCTTACGTGAGTCGCCCCTTGGAGAAGGGGCCGCCCAATAGGGCGGGATGGAGTGCCTCGCCAG
>CAVEMF010000108.1:0-6443 GCA_963616715.1 Ruminococcus bromii
ATTCAGAAAAACTTTCGCGCACTATTTGTCACTCAACCGATACACTTTCAAGCTTCTGGTATTTAAAATTCTTGACTCAATAGCATTGCCCATTCCGGAGGAAGGGGGTAAAAGCGATGATGGGGCTAGCGCCAAACGCATCCCGACCACCGACTACCGACTACTGACCATTAACTAACCATCATCCGCCCTGCGGGCACCTTCTTCCCAAAGAAGGCAAGCCGCGCCCTGATCACTGATCACTGCTCACTGATCACTAAACCCAATAGCCCTATTTCATTTCTTCCCACCATCGCCTATACTATACAGAAAGGAGGAAACCCTATGGCATTTACTTTGACCTGCCGCGTGTGCGGGCAGAAGCTCACTTTATTTGATTTGGACGTGAAGAAACGGAAAGGCACTGTGCGTTGCAATCGCTGCGGCGCGCGGATTGCTTATGATTTAGACCAGAGGAAGGTCCAGCAGTCCGGCTTTTGGGCTACCGAGGAGCCGGCCTTCGACGCGCGGGCGAAGAATCGCATGATGAACCAGCTGAAGCGCGAAGAAGCGAGAAAGAGCGGCGTGGCTGTTGCATCCGCGGGAGAAGCGCAGAGCCCAAAGGCTCATGACTTCGGCGAGAATCCATTTGCCGCCAAAGCAGGCTTTGCGAAATTTGATCTGAAGACCGGAGAAATCCTAGGCGAAAGCGCCGCGCCTCGCGTAGACACACAAAGAGCGGCGCCAAAGGCCGAGGCCGCTCGAGAGACCGCTTTCAAAGTGGTGGACAAGACCCACCAGAAGCGCAGCATCCGCGCTGTGAGAGCCGCCGTGCCCTCCATGCGCCAGGAGAAGACGCCGGAGAAAACCTTTACCGCCCCGCCCAAGGTCGTGACCCGCTCTGCTCATAGAAATACAAAGCTCGTCCGCCAAGTCACAAAGCCTCGGGCAGAAGTGAAACCCGTCAAGATTTCCAAGGTGCAGAGCTTCTGGCAGAAGGTAAAGAAGTTTTTCCACTTATAGTGATTAGTGGTCAGTGATCAGTGGTCAGTGATCAGTGATTAGTACGCGTTTGGCTGCTGTCTCAATCACGCTCAGCCCTCTTCTCTGAAGAGGGTGCCCGAAGGGCAGGGTCTAAAAGGGCGAAGCCTTTCCTATCAAATCCCCTTCCTCTGGAAGTAATGCTATTAAGTTAAGGGTTTTATGCTGGGGGTTAGCATAGATTTGTTGGTCTAGCCCTACGTGAGTAGACCCTTGGAGAAGGGTCGCCCGATAGGGCCGGATAGAAATGCGCCGGAGGCGCATACTCAGCAGTAGCGATAAGCATGCTGGTGTTTATCAAGAGTTTTGCATGATTCCGCTGGTGCTAGTTATGCGCCCTTGGCGCATTTCTATCCTCCGCTATCGCGCGCCCCTTCTCCAAGGGGCTACTCCTTAATGCTTGCGTAACATAATTATTCTGACTGCTGGTATTTAAAATGCTTAACTTAATAGCATTACCTCTGGAAGGGGGGAAAAGCGATGATGGGGCTGGCGTCAAACGCGCCCTGATCACTGACCCCTAATCACTGATCACTAACCCGATTCAGAAAGGACCACCACTCATGTACAAACTTGCATTACTCACTCTGGCCGCTGCGGCGCTTTTGGCTGTGCCCGGCTGCGCCATGGCCAAAGGCTATACGAAAATTTCCCCGGAGGTGGGGAAGGAGATGATCGAGAAGGGGGACAGCATCCTTGTGGATGTTCGCGAACCTTCGGAATTTGCCGCCGGCCACATTCCCGGGGCGAAGCTCGTTTCCTTGGGCACCATTCCTACCGAAGCACCGAAGACTTTGACCGACAAGAAAGCGAAGATCATCGTCTACTGCCGAAGCGGCGTCCGCAGCAAGAAGGCCGCCGACCAGCTCCTCTCCATGGGCTACGAAGACATCTACGACCTGGGAGGGATACTGGAGTGGCCATATGAGGTAGAAAGGGTAGGGGATTAACGATATCGGTTTAGTGATTAGTAGTCAGTGATTAGTGATCAGGGCGCGTTTGGCTTTGGCGACAGTGGGCATGCTTTCCGCCAGTGCTGGTTATGCGCCTACGGCGCATTTCTAGCCAGCGCTACCCTCCGACCCTTTTCCAAGGCTCTACTCATGTAAGGATGGAATAACAAATATATGGAACCCCTCAGTATTAGTGGCAGTATGCTTACTGCCTCAATCGTCAAACGCGTCCCGATCACTAATCGCTGACCACTGACTACTAAAACGATAGCGGAAAACGGAAAGTTGTAGCCAGCAGCCTAATGCGTCCTAATCACTGATCACTAATTACTGATCACTAACCCTCCTTATCCTTAACATCTCAAATTGTGCTATAATAGCATCGTGCAAAAAATGGAGGCTATTATGTTTACTTATAAAAGAAGAGTCACATTTTACGAGACCGACGGCATGAAGGTGGTGCACCATGCGAATTACCTCAAATATTTCGAGGAAGCGCGGGTGGAGTACCTTAGGGCCGGCGGGCTGGATTTGAATGAGCTTATGGACGAGGGCATCGTATTTCCTATCGTAGAGGCCAGTGCGAAATATTTGAAATCCGCCTGCTACGACGATGTGCTCCTGGTGAAGACCTACTTGCGCAAGGTGAATCGGGTGCGCCTGGATTTCGACTACGAGGTGGTGCGGGAAGCCACCGGCGAAGTCCTGACCACTGGCCACACGGTCAATACTTACACCGATATCAAGACCGGCCGCATCGCGCGGCTGCCCCAGGAAAAGATCGATGCCCTCGCCAAGCTCTCAGAGGGAGATAGAGAATAATGGACAATAGACCCATCGGCGTCATGGATTCCGGCATCGGCGGTCTCACCGTCGCTAAAGCCTTGAAAGCAGCCTATCCGAAGGAAGGCATCGTATTCCTGGGAGATACGAAAAGAAATCCCTATGGCGAAAGGACAAAAGAGGAAATCGTCGATTTCTCCTTCGCCATCAAAGATTTCCTCTTAAAGAAACAGGTGAAGATGATCCTCATCGCCTGCAATACCATTTCTTTCAATGTGCCCGAGAGCTTTTTCGAAGGCGACGTGCCGGTGGTGAAGATGAGCATGGACGTGAAAGTGCCCGCTGATGCGAAGCGCTTCGCCGTCTTTGCGACTCCGGCCACCATCAAGACCCACGCGCACAAGGCCTATTTCGCGGAGAAATATCCGCAGTTGGACTTTGTGGAAGTCCCCTGTGACGGCCTGGCCGCTGCCATCGAGCAGGGAGCGGATGAAGAGACCATCACCGCCATCCTGGAAAAAGCAGTGAGGGAATACGGCGCAGGAAATATAGACACTGCCATCTGGTCCTGCACCCACTACCCCTTGATCGCCGATATTTTCCAAAAAGTTCTTCCCGGTGTCCGCTTCCTCGACCCTGCCCTTCCCACTGTGGAAACCGGCATGGAGATCCTAAGAAAGAAAGATGCCCTGGCAGGAGAAGAGGTAGAGAAAGATTTCTATTTCACAGAAGGCCTTGCAAACTCCCGCCCATTGGTGCAGCGGATTTTCGGGGATGTGAAAGTGGAGAAGGTCGATTTTTAAGAATAGAGGTTTAGTGCTCAGTAGTCAGTGATCAGTGATCAGTGATCAGGACGCGTTTGACGCTTGAGGTAGTAAGCATGCTACCGCTATAGGTGAGTAGATCCTTCGCTGCGCTCAGGATGACGGACGAGCGGAAGACGCAGTAGCCCTATGCATGCCCATTGCCTCCGAAGCCAAAAGCGTCCTGACCACTGATCACTAATCACTAATTACTAAATCACCAACGTAAAAAGGAGATAAGAAACAAATGATTTTGATCGCCAAAATACTAGCCGCCTTGGTGCTGCTGGTATGTCTCGGCTTTATTGCCTACTGGGCCATCGCCATCATCAAAGGCGACTGTGTCCTGAAAATGATGAAATCCAAGCGGACACCGGTCCGCGTCGAATCCATGACCATGGACAGCGTCACCTTGTCCTACACCATTCCGATTAAGAATGTAGGCAAGCAGCTGGGCACCATCATGGACGCTTTTGTCCGCACCTACTTGCCTTTTGAGCAGTACGACGAAGCCTCTGTCACCGCGCACCTCACCGATTTCGATGTGCCTCGCCATGATGATTACTGGCAGGCTTTCATCCTGGAACCGGGCAAGGTGAAGAAAATGCTCATCACCTTGGAAATCAAGAGTAAGAGCGGTAGCATCCTTCGCGACCTGGAGACCTTCCCGGAAATGGCTATGGACGTGATTTACCAAGTCGTAGCCAGAAGCGACTATTACTACACCAAGACTCGCGTGGTCATGACCAAGGAAGAATTGCGCAATGCGCTCTATGAATACAAAACGGAGGTGAGATAAATGGCAGAACTCGAATTGGTGCCGATTCCCACCCGCATTCTCACTCACCATGACAATATCGTAGACGCCATCGTGGAGTATGCCGGCGATAAGATCACCGACCACGACATTGTCTGCACGGCGGAGTCTGTGGTCGCTATCACCCAGAACCGCTACGTCCGCCCGGAAGAATTGAAAGTCTGCTGGCAAGCCCGCCTCATGAACCGCTTTGTACCCGCCGCTGGCTCCATGGCCAGCATCTATGGCATGCAGGCTGCCATGGACGAAGAAGGGAAATGGAATATGCTCTTCTCCTTCGTCATCGGTGCTGTGGCGAAAGTCTTCGGCAAGAGTGGCGTCTTCTACGCCCGCTGCCGCCAGGCCTCCCTCATCGACGACGTCACCGGCACCATGCCGCCCTTCGATAAATGCCTCGTCTACGGCCCGGCTGATACGGATAACGTGTGCGAGAAAATCAAAAAAGCCACCGGCGCTTATGGCGCTGTCATCGCCGATGTGAATGACCTCAAACGCTCCGCCGTCCTCGGCAAGAGCCAGGGCATCGACCCTAAGCAGATTGCGAAGATCTTAATCGATAATCCCTTCGGCAATGATAACCAAAAGACCCCGATCGTCATCATTAAAAATTTCACAGACTGCATGGGCTGAGAAGTGATCAGTGATTAGTGATTAGTGATCAGTACGTGCTGGCCTTTGAGACAGTAGACATGCTACCGCTAAGCACGTACTGACTACTGATTACTAGGACGCTAGCCATAAAAAGGTAGAGAGTACGATTGCCTTTTTGGCATAACCATATTGACAAACTGTGTTTCCATCGCCTATAATTACAACATACTTGCATATGCATTCAGCAAAAGCGCTGTCCACTTGGGCGGCGCTTTTTGCGTTGTTGAGGGAGGAATCTAATTATGCTGAATAAAAAATGTAAAATCGCTTTGGCTGCTTTGGCTATGGCAGCCGCTACCGTTGGCGCTTCGATTACCAGTGTGGTAGAAGCTGCAGAGAAGAAGCCGGTGATCGGCATCACTTGGAAGAGCAATACCCAGGACTACACGGCTTTCAAGAAAATCATTGAAGCAGCCGGCGGCGTGCCCGTGGAGCTGGACCAGGTGACCAGCAAAGCGATCCTCTACGGCGCAGATAAAACGATTTCCGATGAATGCATTTATCCATCCGGTATGCTGAAGGAAGAGTATGCCGATGCCATCAAGGACAATCGCTTCGATGAAACAAACGTGAAGAAGGTCATGAAGGGCATCGACGGCGTATTCTTCACCGGCGGCGAAGATGTGAGCCCGTCACTCTTCAAAGTACCGCAGAAAGAGGAAAACATGGGCGAGGGCATCAACGCCACCCGCGATGTTTCCGACTACACCCTCATGTCTTACTGCGTGAAGGAAAATATCCCGGTCTTCGCTGTGTGCCGCGGCGAGCAGGTGATGGGTATTGTTCACGGCGTGACTTTCATCCAGGACATCCCGGCTTACTACCAGTCCCAGGGCGTGTACTATGATGGACTGCACCGCGTGGCAGTGAATGCTTGGGGTCGCGACTATGCGCGTCACAATGTGGAAATCTTCGACATCCCGTCCCATCTCCATGACATCGTAGGGGCTACCCAATTGGATAATGTGTCCTCTTGGCATCACCAGGCCATCGGAAGCTTGGAAGGCACTGACTTGATCCAGACCGCGCGCACCGTGGATAAGGGTGTAGAAATTGTGGAAGGCATCGAGAACCCCACAAAGAAATTCTGCGTAGGCGTGCAGTTCCACCCGGAAAATGATCTGAAGCATGTGATGGTACAGGGTGAAGATCCGAAGAATTTCATGGATCAGGATATTTCCCTGAAATTCTTCAAGGCTTTGGTAGAAGCTGCTAAGAAATAATTTTTAGAAAGCATGAAAAAAGCTTGCTCAATTACGAGCAAGCTTTTTTGTGGTTCAAAGTTTGAAGGCATATCGCTTGAGCGATACATAGTGCGCGAAAGTTTTTCTGAATGGGTTCAGGGTTCAGGGGTCTGGGGGCAAGGGGTGGTGCGCCGCACAAATTATAAAGCGGCGCATATATAAGGGCGAAGCC
>CAVEMF010000109.1:0-6191 GCA_963616715.1 Ruminococcus bromii
AGGCACTTCTATCCTCCGCTATCGCGCGCCCCTTCTCCAAGGGGCTACTCCTTATCGCTTGCGTAACATAATCATTCTGATTGCTGGCATTTAAATTTCTTAACATAACAGCATTCGGAAGGGGGGATAGCGGAAAGTGCGTCCTTATCCCCTATCCCTTGTCCCTTATCTCTAATTGCTTAGGAGAACTCATGGAGAAAGAAGATAGACTGCAGGAGCTGAAGGAGGACAGGAGACTGCTTCCTCATGTGCCTGATGTCACGGGCCAGCGGACGAATATGGATCGCCGGCAGGCCAATCAATGGGATAAAGTCCGGAGAGAGCAGGACTTTGAAAAATATGTGGCCAGCGCCGAAGCGGGCCGCCGTTTTAAAGTGCAAATTTCCGTGCGCGCGGTCTGGAAAGAGGGCGGCGTGAAGCGGGAGATCCACGGGACTTGCGTGGATATTTCTTCCACCGGCATGCTTTTGGTGGATGACATTGCCGAGACATGGGAAGAGATGCCGAAGGATGTGAAGCTGTATTTCCAGATCCGTCCGGGCGATATGCCGGAAGGCTACGAGATGAAAGTGAAGGGCCTTGTCGGTGAGGTGGTGCGCAGCTTTGATAAGGATGGCCGCACGGCTTTGGGTATCCATTTCAAAAAGTCGCTGGCGGAGTATTATCAGGGGAAACGAGGCAAGTATCTCATAGCTGCATCGGCGTTCTTGCTTTTCTGTATTTCCCTCATCATCCTCCTCATGCGGGCGGAGTCGGTGATCTACTTCAAATTCAATAAATTTTTGTACCTCTACAGCATCATCACGGCGGGATTTTTGCTGTCTCGCTATTTCTTTGCTATGTTTTACAAGCCGGTGCCGGTGGACATTCACTATACGCCGGGAGTGTCGGTGATCATTCCTTGCTTCAATGAGGAAACTTGGATCCAGCGGACCATCCTGTCTTGTATGAATCAGGACTACCCGCCGGATAAATTGCAGGTCATCGTGGTGGATGATCGCTCTACGGACCACTCGGTGGAGAAGATCGAGGAAATCATACAGAAGTTGGATGAGGACAATCCGGAGGGCCATATCCGCGACCGGCTCTCTCTTTTCGTGCAGCCCAAGAATGGCGGCAAGCGCGAGGCGCTGGCCCAGGGCATGCGGCTGGCCAAGCATGAGCTTTTGGTTTTCGTAGACTCCGACTCCTTCCTTTCGCCTTATGCGGTGCGCAATGTGGTGCAGCCCTTCAAGGATGAGAAGATGGGCGGCGTCTGCGGCCGCACGGACGTGGCGAATACTTTCACCAATTCTCTCACCAAAATGCAGGCGGTGCGCTACTACATCGCTTTCCGCGTCATGAAGGCGGCGGAAGGATTCTTCGATGCGGCTACCTGCTTATCGGGGCCACTCTCTTGCTACCGCAAGGACTTGGTGGAGAAATATTGTGATGCCTGGCTGAACCAGCAGTTCATGGGACGGCGGGCCACCTTTGGCGACGATCGAAGCCTGACGAATTTTATTCTTCGTCACAACCGCACCACCTACCAGGATACGGCCATTTGCGAGACTATCGTGCCGAAAAGCTACAAGGTTTTCTTGAAGCAGCAGATGCGTTGGAAGCGTTCCTGGCTTCGCGAATCGTTGATCGCCGGTCGCTACATGTGGAAGAAGGAGCCCTTTATGGCGATTTCCTTCTACTTCGGTCTGCTGGTGCCCATCGCGGCACCGGTGGTGGTGATTTACAATCTGATTTACATACCGCTGATGCATCGCGTATTTCCTACCACCTTCCTGGTGGGCATGGCCCTCATGGCACTGCTCATGAGCATGGCGCAGCTATTTCTACGGAAAAGCTCCACCTGGGTCTTCGGCATTTGGTTCTGCCTGTACTATGAAGCGGTGCTTCTGTGGCAGATGCCGGTGGCTTGGTTCACCTTCTGGAAGGATACCTGGGGCACCCGCATGACTCCGGCGGACGTGCGTGAAGCAGAAAAGAAGAAAAAGAAACAACAAAAAGGCCCAAAGGAAGCAGGTGAAGCTACATGACTTTAGGCGATGAAGAATATACGAAAAAGAAAAATCGAGTGAAGCGTCTGCGCACGGTCCTAGAAATCTTGGTGGTCATAGGGCTTCTCTATCTGCTATGGGAAACTTTTTTCCATCAGAAAACCTACGAGCCATTCCAAGAAGAAGAGGTGAGCGCCACCACTGATACCGGATTCATCGCGCTTTCCTACTTTGGTGTGGATCGTATCGGCGATACGTCTACTTTGATCGGTGAGAAGCAGCTTCGTGAGCACCTGGAGGCGCTGAAGGCAGAAGGCTACGTGACCATCACCCATGAGGACATCGAGAGCTACTACGAGAGCGGTACGCCGCTGCCGGAGAAATCCATGTACCTCATGTTTGAAGATGGTCGCCGAGACACTGCCATCTTTGCGGATAAGATCCTGGAGGATCTCAATTTCAAGGGCGTCATGATGTCTTACCCCGAGAAATTTGACCATGAAGATCCGAAATTCCTGCGGCCGGACGATCTGAAAAGCCTTACCGACTCCACCTTCTGGGAGCTGGGCACCAATGGCTATAGGCTGGAATACATCAATGTGTACGACCGCTATGAAAATTTCATCGGCGAGCTGGATCCTTTGACCTATAACATGATGCGCGCGTACCTGGGCCGCGACTACAACCATTATCTGATGGATTATATTCGCGATAAGGATCGCATCCCCGTAGAGACACTGGACCATATGAAGCGCCGCGTGGGCTATGACTATAGCCGTCTGCAGGAGCTGTACCAGAGCGGTCTGGGCTATGTGCCGCCGGTGTACGTGCTGATGCATTCCAATACCGGGAAATTTGGTAATGCGCTCTCTGTTTCCAAAGAAAATGAGAAATGGATCCGTGAGCTTTTCACTATCAATTTCAATCGCGAGGGTTACTCCTTCAACCAAAGAGACAGCAGCCTCTACGATCTGACCCGCATGCAGCCCCAGCCCTATTGGCCGGTGAACCATCTGCTCATGCGCATCAAGTACGACACCCACCAGGACGTGAACTTCAAGAAGGGCGATGCCCGCATGTCGGAGTGGAATATCCTAAAGGGCGCGGCGCAGTACAAAGAGGAAAGCATTATCGTCACTTCTCTTCCGGAAGGGGAAGGTCTCCTGCGCCTCAAGAACCGTAGCAGCTACAAGGATGTGGATATAGAGGTGCGCCTCGAAGGAAATAGCTTCGGCGGGCAGAAGGTGCTTTTCCGAGGAAATAAGGATCTCACCTCCTACCTCGCTGCCGGCATCGAGCAGGGGAAATTGGTGCTCTCCATGAAACGGGATGGGAAAGAGGAAAAACTTTTCGAAGAACGGCTCTCTATCTTGGACGGCATCGAGCCGGTATCCATCGAGGAGGATAAGAAGAATGTCCGCGAAGGCGTCCTCTCGGCGCTGACCCGCTACGCTTCTACCACCGGTAAGGCGAAAGCCTATGCGGCGCGCTTGGAAGCGACGAAGGATCAGAAGGTGGCCTCTGTGAAAGAAGGGGATGAGGAGTACATCGCTCAAGAAAGCTTCCATAGCCGCCTGGACCGGACGCTGGGCGTCCGTGCTAAGGGGCGTACGGTGTCCCTTTTCCTCGATGGCAAGCAAGTAGCCGAAGTGAAAGTGGAACCTATGGACGGCAGGGAAATCGGACTCTGGGCCGGCTGGGACAGCAATGCCTGGAGCCAGAGAAACCTGGCCGATGATGTATACGATGGCGTTTTCGAGCGCCTCATCATCACTACGCCTTTGGGCGGCAAGGACAGCCCCATCTACTCCACCGAACTTACTGGCCTGGACAAATGGAAATTCGACGCCAACCAGAAATGGGAGGCTGTGCTGGGGTGGTTTTTGACGCACTTTTAAAAGTTAGTAGTCGGTGTTTGGGACACACGTACTTGCTTCTTCATAGCTTTGAGCTTGGAGCTCCGATAGAGACAGCCGGAATTTTGGTACGTGATTGGATAATGTTGTTGTCTCGTGGGGCGAGCTTACAAGCTCCAAGCTCATTGCTCAAAGCTATGGGGAAGCAGCCAAATGCGCGAGGGCTACCTACCGACCACCGACTACCAAAACGTTACCCCCCAAAAGGAATAAAAAACATGAAACTAAAACGTATAAGCCTCGCCGCTCTTTGCCTGTCTCTCCTTTTGACCGCAGGCTGCAGCGCGGAGCCTTTGAAGAGTGGGAAGCATCCGCCGATTTCGGAGTCTGCCTGGTTGGTGTACTGGGATGAGGACAAAGGCATGGCGGATTTTGAAAGAAATAAAAGCAAATGGGATTCTATTTCCTACTTCGCTATCCGCATGGATGCCAAGGGCCATTTCCGAAAGCCGAAGGAACTCCCCGTAAAGGATGCGGGAAAGCCCTTCTATCTCACTTTTGTGAATGATGTGGCAAGGCCCCGCGGAGAAGAAATCAGCAAGGACATCGATATCCTGAAAATTCTCCTCAAAGATGAGCGGAGCCGCACGGCCCATGCCAAAGAAATTTTGCAAATAGCCAAGGACTATGGCGCTGCCGGTATCGACCTTGACTATGAAAAAATCGCCAAGGATCCGGAGGTACTGAAGAATTTTGCAGCTTTCACACGGACGCTCTATGTGGAGTGTTTGGCTGAAAAAATGCCGCTTCGTATCATCTTGGAACCATCGGTGCCTTTTGATACGCCATTCAGCGAAGGGCCGGAGTATGTAGTGATGCTCTACAATCTGTATGGCACCCACGGCGGACCGGGCCCGAAGGCGGATGGGAAATTCATCGAAAGAACCATTCAAAAAATGGAAGCCCTCCCGTCGAAGCGGGCCGTGGCCTTCTCCAATGGTGGATGTCTGTGGAAGGACTATGGATTCCTGGGGCTCAAGAAGGGCACCTCCCGCTTCATCACAGGGGAAGATGCGGTGAAGCTGGCGCGGGTGAATCAGATTACCCCAGAGAGAGATCCTGATAGCGCAGCTCTCCATTTCTCCTACACTTGCGACGGCAGCACCTACGAAGTGTGGTACGCCGACGAGGAAACCCTGGCAGCCTGGGCCACCCTGGCTGCTAACAAAGGCATGACAGAGGTGATGTTGTGGAGGCTGGGGAGCTAAGCGTGGGAGGTTTAGTGATCAGTGGTCAGTGATCAGTGATCAGAGCGCATTTGACTGCTTCCTCATTTACGGTGATACCGATCACTAAAAACAGCAGCGGTAGTGGCGTAAATAGGATAGTAGCTAAACGCGCCCTGGCTACGGTTCACTGAAAAACTGATTACGAAAACCATAGCGGTAGCATCGCAAATAGGATGGTAGCTAAACGCGTCCTGATCACTGACCACTGATCACGGATCACTATTAAGATATATGTTTTAAATACCCATGTAAGTTAAAAGGAACCCGATCATGAGGAAATGGAAAATTCTTCTGGCCGCCTCTTTGGCAGC
Organism: Ruminococcus bromii; assembly: GCA_963616715.1. Classification (GTDB taxonomy): domain Bacteria; phylum Bacillota; class Negativicutes; order Veillonellales; family Dialisteraceae; genus Dialister. The sequence continues at coordinate 5,448 of CAVEMF010000109.1, forward strand.
CACTTTCTTTGGCGGACTTGCCGGTGCTGCGGATATTTCCGGTGCCCAGCCGGGCGCAGTAGCGCAAGTGAAAGCGCCGAGCTATACAGCGGCGCAGAAGGAGCGCTATGAGAAGCTGCGGCAGGTGAATGAAGGCCGGGAGGCTCCGAAGGAGCGCTTCCTCACCACCACGGCGCAGAAGGTGGTCTTGACCTTTGGCGGTCTCACGAAGAAAGAGGCGGTGGAGGATATGCTTCGCCACCTGGACGCCATGGGGGCGAAGGCCACTTTCTTTGTGACGGAGCTGGAACTTCGCAAGTACCCTGACGTGGTGAGTGAAATTATTTCTCGCGGCCACGAGATCGGCCTCGGCCTTCGTACCGGCACGGAAGGGGATTTCTACGAGACTTGCGCGCAGATCGAGCGGTTGCAAAAAAATATGTCTGCTCGCTTTGGCGTGCGTCCGGTGATTGCCCGCCAAGTTTTCGGCAGCGAAAAGCCGGAGGTCAATGAGGCCTGCTCCGCCATGGACGTGACGCTTCTAGGGCAGACGGTGAACCTGGTGCAGACCAAGGACAAGGAGGCCCGGAGCGCAGAAGAAATATATGCGAACCTTTTTGGTAAATCCATTCTTGCCATGGGGCGCGGGCAAATCATTTACGGCCGCCTGGACTATGTGAGCTCGCCGGACATCGTAGGAAATCTCTTGGAGCTGGTGAAGAGAGATAAAGTGGATAGCGCCGCGTACCGGACCTTCACCGATAG
>CAVEMF010000110.1:0-6187 GCA_963616715.1 Ruminococcus bromii
ATGCGGCGCTCAAAATCCAGGGCAAAGAGCCATTCGTCCTCGCTCGCCACGAAGCTTATATCGGGGCTCTCGTAGACGATCTCGTCACCAAGGGCACCAATGAGCCCTACCGCATGATGACCAGCCGCAGCGAATACCGTCTGATTCTCCGCCAGGATAATGCAGACCTGCGTCTCACCGAGAAGGGCCATCAGATCGGCCTTGTGAAAGAGGATCGTTACCAGCATTTCCTGCAGCGGAAACGAGATTTCGAGGAAGCCATGGACTACATCCGCACCGCCCGCTTCACCCCGAAGGCGGAAGTGAATGAAGCCCTCGCGTCCCTAGGCTCCGCGCCGCTTACCACCGGCATCGGCGCCGACAAGATCTTAAAGCGCCCGGAGATGACCTATCAGAAAATGGTGGACGCCCTGGGCTGCCCGACCTTCGCGCCCGACGCGGTCGAGGAAATGGAAATCACTGTGAAATACGAAGGCTACATCGCCCGCCAGGAAGCGGCGGTGAAAAAAGCGGAGCGCATGGAAAAAGAAAAAATGCCCGCCGACATCGATTACCTTCATCTCGACGGCATCTCCATCGAAGCCCGCCAGAAATTGGACGAAGTCCGCCCCCTCTCCTTGGGCCAGGCCTCCCGCATCTCCGGCGTCTCCCCGGCAGACATGTCGGTCCTGATGGTGTATGTGAAGAGGTTGAAGGGGAAATAAGGCTGGGGGTTAGTGATCAGTGGTTAGTGATCAGTGATCAGGGCGCATTTGGTTGTTACGAGCCGATGCGTGCACACCGCTCTCTGGAAGAAGATTCTCGTAAAGTGGATACGAGTCGTAGATGAGAGCGCAGTCAAACGCGTACCGATCACTGATCACCGATCACTAATCACTAAACCGATAGCGCAAAGCACCACCAACTGCGCCTCCTGATCACTGATCACCGATCACTAATCACTAAATCGACAGCGCAAAGCATCACCAACTGCGCCTCCTGATCACTGATCACCGATCACTAATCACTAAGCCGATAGCGCAAAGCACCACCAGCTGCCCCCCTGATCACTGATCACTAATCACTGATCACTAAACCAATAGCGTCAACTCACAAACTAATTTTGAAAGGGAAATCAAAATGACAGTTGCAGAAATGATGGAAGCACTGAATCTTGACCGCAATGAGGAAGCGGCAAGAAAACTCACCGAGTACAACGCCATGGTGATTGCCATGAGCCAGAAGGTGAACCTGACCGGCATCAAAGACGTAGAAGAGAGTCTCGTGAAAAATGTGTACGACTCCTTGACCGTGTATGATCCGAAATATTTCCCCGAAAAGGGAAAGCTCCTGGACCTGGGCACCGGTGCCGGATTCCCCGGCGTGCCCCTTGCGATCCTTCGGCCCGACATGCTGGTGGTCCTGGTGGACTCGATCCAGAAGAAACTCACCTTCATCGAAGACGCCTGCGCGAAGCTGGGCATTAAGAATGTGAAATGCATCCACATGCGCGCCGAAGAAGGCGGCCGCCGCCGTAAGACCCGCGAGGCCTTCGACGTGGTCACCGCCCGCGCTGTGAAATCCATGCCCGTCATCTCCGAGTGGGCCATCCCCTTCGTGAAAGTGGGCGGCACCTTCTGCGCCATGAAAGGCCCCGGTGCAGAAGAAGAGCTCAAGAACGCCGGCAAGATCCTTCGCGAAATGAATGCAGAGCTCACCGAGAAAAAAGAACTCACCCTCCCAAGCGGTGAGAAACGCTGCATCCTCTACCTAAAGAAAACCGCCCCCTGCCCCAAGACCTATCCCAGGAAAGTAGGCATCGCGGAAAAGAAACCGATCATCGGGGAATAGAGACAAACACAAAAACGCGCCATGTTGGCGCGTTTTTTGTTGGCTGAAGGGATAGGGGATAAGGGATAGGGGATAAGGACGCGTTTGACTGCTTCGTCAAGTGCGACAAGCCCTCTTCTCTGAAGAGGGTGCCCGAAGGGCGGGTGATGCCTAATGAGGAGTGGAGGCGCGGCGCACAATTCATAAAGCGCCGCGAGTTTGAAAATTAGTATGCTTACCCGCTTCCCCACTACCGGTCACCGTAGTGGGGAAGCAGGTAAACGCGTTTCCCTATTTCAAAAACTCGCGCCGCTTTTAAATTTGATGCGGCGCATCATCGCTCCACTCTTCACTCTTGGTACGCGCGTCCTTATCCCTTATCCCCTATCCCTTATCCCTTAAGTCCAGCCTTAAAGCCACCGCAGCCTCAAGACTACACCTTCACATATTCCTCTCCCACGCTCTCGCTCTCCGCCTTGCCGCCTGTGAGGTCGGTGAAGAATTGGAGATGGGTCTTGGCCTCGCGGGGGAGCGTGAGGAAAGTGATGGTCACGTCGGCGGCGAAAGCGCGGTCCAGGACGCGGATGTCTTTGTCCTTCACGTAATTTTCAAATCCGCCGATGGCGGTGTAGGGGAGCGTGAGGATATATTTCTCATAAGGCGTGTAGGTGACGATGGGTGCCGCCTTCACCGCTTCTGCCAGCGCGCCGCTGTAGGCGCGGGTGAGGCCGCCGGCGCCGAGCTTGATGCCACCGAAGTAGCGCGTCACCACCGCCAGCACATTGGTGAGCTCCTTCATCTGCAGCACGTGGAGCATGGGATGCCCCGCGGTGCCCTGGGGCTCGCCGTCGTCGCTGGACTTCTCCAGCACCCGCTCGGTGCCGATGCGCCAGGCAAAGCAATTGTGCGTGGCGTCCTTATATGTCTTCCGAAGCTCCCCAAGCCGCGCGAGCGCTTCCTCCTCTGAGGTGATGGGGATGATGTGGGTGATGAAAATGGATTTCTTGATTTCCATTTCGCTCTGAAACAATTCCGCCGGTGCGGCGTAGGGGATGAGCATGGTGTCCTCCTTATAGAAACTGCGCCAGGTAGACCGGCAGGCACAGGGTATCCTCCGATTTCTGGAAGTCCTTGGTATAGATCAAATATTTCTGTGCGATGTGGGCCGAGTATTTTTTTCCGAAAGCGTCCAGCGATGCGTGGGTGCGATAGCCCGAGGATTTCACTTCCAAGGGAGAAATCTTTGCGCCTTGGGAAATCAGGAAATCGATTTCATAATTTTTCTTCCCGCTCTCCGTGGGGAAGGTGTAGTAGTACAGCTGGTGGCCCTGGGCCTTCAGCATTTGGGCGGTGACATTTTCGTAGAGATAGCCCAGGTTTGCCGGCAGCTTGTCAGAGAGAAGCTTTTTATACAGTTCGTTTTCTGTGAAATCTTTGTCCTTGAAGGAAAGCGTCACGAAGAGGCCGGTGTCCGCTAAAAATAATTTGAATCGCGTCAAATCCTTCGTGGCCGCCATGCCGGGGCCCGGCTCGTTCACGTGGTAGGCGCATAGCACCGTGCGGGAGTCGATGAGCTCCGAGAGAAGCGTCAGCATATTGTCCGCTCGATTTTGCGGAAACAGGGAGGACACTTGGTAGCGGGATACATTTTTGGCCAGCTGCGAGGGGATGGCGTCGAAGAGAAGCGACAGCCGGCCGGTGGGATCGATTTTGTGGAAATCCTCCTCATAGAGAGCGAGGATATTTCTTTTCACCTGGTCCACCACTTGGAAATTGTTGGCCGAGAGATAGGCCTCCACCGCCTGGGGCATGCCGCCTACGAGCATGTAAAGCCGGAAGCTCCGCATGAGCTTGCGATGGATCCCATCGCCCACGGGGCGCTTTGACGCAAAGAGTGTAGCGAGCAGCGGCACCGTGGCCGTGTCGCCCTGGGCCCACAGAAATTCTTCGAAGTCCATGGGAAACATGTACACCCGCTGTTCTTCGCTGGGGATCAGAATCCCCTGCACATTTTTCTTGATGGAAATGAGAGACCCGGTCTCGATGTAGTCATAGCGATGGTCCTTCACCAACGCTTTGATGGCCTGCCGCGCCTTCGGGCACAGCTGCACCTCGTCGAAAATGATGAGCGACTCTCTCTCGTGGAGAATCACGTGGTACTCAAGCTGCAGCTGCAGGAAAATATAATTGAGGTCCGACAAGTCTTCGAAGAGCTCTCTCACTTCCAAAGAGCAAGTAGAGAAATCGATGAGGAGAAAGCTTTTGTATTCCCGCCGGCCAAATTCTTCGGCCACCGTAGACTTTCCCACGCGCCTCGGCCCTTCGATCAAAAGCGCTGTCCGCCCCGCTGACTCCTTCTTCCAACGGAGGAGCTTTTCGTATATTTTTCTTTTAAAAAGAGACATGGAAACACCCCGTTTCTATTGCCGCCAAATTTTTTGAGGCCCAATATCGCATTACCGCCAAATTTATTTCGCGGAAAAACTACAAAATCACCAAATTTATTTTATCAAAAAACTACGCCACCGCCAAATTTTAAATGGAGGCAGTAAAAAAGCACTGCAGTGTTGCAGTGCTTTTTAGTAATCGGTAATTGGTAGCCCCCGCGCAATTACCCACTTCGTCATAGCTAAGAGCTTGGAGCTTGTAAGCGCGTCTCACAAGACGCCGGGAGAGCTCGCATAGAGTTGGCAGAGCGCGCACCTGCTTTCTCACTACCGTGAACCGTTCACCGTGTAACCGTTTACCGGCTCTTTTAACGATAGCGAGTCGTGGAACGCTGCACTTTTCTTCGTAAGAGTTTATCGCTCTATGTTTTACTACCGGTAGTGCGCACGGTTAACGGTTATACGGTAAGCGGTTCACGGTAGTGGGGAAGCAGCTACATGCGCCCTGATCGCTGATCACTAATCACTGATCACTAAACCGACAGCGGTAATCACCTCAGACTTCCGCCATCAGCGCCCGCCATCCTTTATGCTCTAAGCGATAGATGAGGACGGTGGCGCAGGTGGCGCGGATGAATTGATCGAGAAGGAGTGCGCACCAGCAGCCGTAGAGGCCCATGTCCAGGACGTAGAGGAAGAAGGCGGTGATGATGGGGCGCAGGAAGGTGATGGACACGAAGGAGTAGCCCGCCACCTGGGCCGCTTTGCCGGAGCCGCGAAGGATGCCCGCCGAGAGAAGCGCGTGGGCTTCCGGGAAGCTGACGATGGCCACGAAGATCATGATGACGGATGCGATTTCCATAGACGCGGCGTCGTCGGAGTAGAGGGCGAAGATGTCGTTTCTAAAGAAAATCGTAGCAGCGCAGACGATGGCCGAGAGGAGGAGGCTCCACTTGATGCCGCAGCGCTTGTACGCTTTCCAATCTTCCTCGCTGCCTTTGCCGCAGGACTGGCCGGCCATGACCATGCTGGCTTTGCCGAAGCCGGTGATGAAGTCGTAGTACACGTCGCAGATGTTCATGCAGATGCTGTGGACCGCGAAGGGGATGGTGCCAAGGCCGGCGGCCATGCGGCCGAAGAGGACCATGCCGATGCGTTCGCTGCCTTGCTCGGAAAGGATGCTGCACAGGATGGGCATGATGGTTTTGAAATATTTCTTATCCGGGATGTAGGAGCCGCCTTCGAAAAGTTTTTCCTCTTTCAGAATCCACGCGGTCCAGATGAGCGTGAAGAGGGTGCTCACCAAGGTGCCGATGGCGGCGCCGGTGATGCCCATGGCCGGCACGGGGCCGTAGCCGAAAATGAGGAGCGCATTGAGGGCGATGTTCACGATGTTGCCGCTCACGTTTGTCTTCATGATGACGCTGGTGCGTCCGTAGCCCAGCTGCACGGCCTGGAGGATCAGCGTGAGGGAAGTGACATAGACGGAGGCAAGACCGATGGGGCCATACGCCATGGCCTCGGCCATGTAGTCATCGTTGGCGCCCAGGAGATAATAAATATCCTGCAGGAAGAAATAGAAAATGAGATGAAGGACGCCCATGAAGATGGCGCACAGAAGCAGCGACTTCTTCATCACGTCAGAGGAGCCGCTCGTGTTTCCGGCGCCGGCGCTTTTGGAAACCAGAAGCGTCACCGAAGAGGCCAGCGAGCGGGAGAAGCAAAGAAGGATGAGCCGCGGCTGCAAGAAGATGCTGACCGCCGCGATGGACAGCGCCCCCAAGGCGCCGACCATGATGAGATCCGTGGATGCCAGAAGGATCATAAAGAGCCCTTCCAATGCGGCAGGAAGTGCGATTTTGAAGTATTTCTTGTCGTAGTGATTCATGAGAGTGGATAGTCCTTCGAAGAAAATAGGTTCAGGGTTCAGGGGTCTGGGGGCAAGGGGTGGTGCGCCGCACAAATTATAAAGCGGCGCGAGTTTTGAAATG
>CAVEMF010000111.1:0-6170 GCA_963616715.1 Ruminococcus bromii
TGCCGATGTTTGCGTACAATTTGGCATGATACCGCTACTGCTGAGCATGCGCCTTCGGCGCATTTCTATCCTCCGCTAACGCGCGCCCCTTCTCCAAGGGGCTACGGATTAAGGCTTGAGTAACATAAAGATTCTACTTGCCGGTATTTAAATTTTTTAGCTTAATAGCATTATCTCTGTAGGAAATAGCGCTATTGCATGATAAGTGTCACTAGCGGAGCTCCAAGCTCCAAGCTAATAGCTCAAAGCTATGACGATGCAGGTAGCTACGCTTGATTTAGAAGGAGAACAAATTGAAAGAACGTTTACAAAAAATACTAAGCCACGCGGGGATTTGTTCCCGCAGGAAAGCGGAGGAGCTCATCCTTGCGGGGCAGGTGCGAGTGAATGGCAAGGTGGTCCGCGAGCTGGGCACCGAGGCGGACCCGGTATCGGACCGCATCGAAGTGGCCGGCGAGAGGATTCGCCAGGAGCGGAAGCGCTATTTCCTCTTCCATAAGCCGGACAATGTGATCACCTCGGTCGCTGACCCCCAGGGCCGCCGCACGGTGATGGACTATTTCAGAAATATTCGGGAGCGCATTTTCCCGGTGGGCCGCCTGGACTACCACTCTGAAGGGCTCCTCCTCATGACCAATGATGGCGAACTGGACAACCTCTTGACCCACCCCAGAAACGAAGTGCAGAAGGTCTACGAAGTGACGGTGCGCGGGAAATATTCGCCGAAGCTGGCGGAAAAAATGTCCAAAGGCGTGAAGATCGATACCGGCATCACAGCGCCCTGCGAAATCGAAATCCTTGGCTACGACAAAGAGAAAAATAAAACCACCGTGCGCATGACCCTCCACGAAGGGAAGAACCGGGAAATCCGCAAAATGATGGCAGCCTTCCACTATCCGGTCTTTGGATTGAAGCGAGTGAAATACAGCTTCCTCACCTTGGGAGGCCTTGGCCGCGGCGAATACCGCCGCCTGTCTTTGGAGGAGGTCAAGAAACTCTATGAGCTCCACAAATAAAAAAATTGCCATTATCGGTGGCGGCGTGGCGGGGCTTCTCTCTGCCATCACCGCGGCCGATGAAGGCGCGAAGGTCATGCTCTTTGAGAAAATGCCCAAGGTGGGTCTCAAGATGGGCATCACCGGGAAAGGCCGCTGCAACTTGACGAATAGCGCGCCGATCATGGATTTTATTTCCAAGACCCCGGGCAATGGGAAATTTCTCTACAGCGCCTACGAAGCCTTTTCCAATGAAGACTTGCTCGCCCTCCTTCACGGCTATGGCCTTGCCACCAAAGTGGAGCGAGGCGGCCGTGTATTTCCTGCCAGCGATGATGCCCAGGAAGTGCGCCACCTTTTCATGAAACTTTTAAAAGATAAGAAAGTGGACCTCCATCTGGAAGAGCCGGTGTCTCACTTGGTGGTCATGGACGGCGCGGCGAAGGGCGTGGTGACCGCGAAAGGCCGCTACGACGCTGACGCGGTGATCCTCTGCACCGGCGGCGCCTCCTACCCGCGCACCGGCTCCACCGGCGACGGCTATCGCCTGGCCAAAGAGGCGGGCCACAAGGTGACCACCATCCGCCCGGCGCTGATTCCTCTGGTGTGTGCAGAGGCTTGGCCGAAGGAATTGCAGGGCCTCTCCTTGAAAAATGTGACCCTCTCCCTGGACGCCGGCGGACGGCGCAAGGCGGAAGAGTTTGGGGAAATGCTATTCACCCATTTCGGCATCACCGGCCCCATCGTCCTGTCCCTCTCCGACAAGGCATCGCAGTGGATTTCCCAGGGCCATGCCGTCAGTGCAGCCATCGACCTGAAACCCGCGCTCACCCAAGAAGTCCTGGACAAGAGGGTGCTCCGCGACCTGGAAAAGCATCACTTGAAACAAATGGCCGGTGCTTTGGCAGAGCTTTTGCCCCACCGCTTGATCGACGTGGTGCTCACGCTCTCGGGTATTCCCAGAGAGCTGCCGGTGAGCGAGCTGAAGAAAGCGCAGCGTATTTCCCTGGTGCAGACCATGAAATCCATGAAACTCACCATCACCGGCACCCGACCCATCGAAGAAGCCATCGTCACGGCCGGCGGTATTTCCGTGAAAGAAGTGAATCCCTCCACCATGGAATCGAAAAAGGTGAAGGGCCTCTATTTCGCCGGCGAAGTGCTGGACATCCACGCGTTTACCGGTGGATACAATTTGCAGGCCGCATTTTCCACCGGCCATATGGCAGCGCTGTCGGCTGCCGCTGAATCCTAGGAGTTGGTAAGAATGAAAAAATTATCTATCGCAATCGACGGCCCGGCCGGCGCAGGAAAGAGCAGCGTGTCCAAGCTTTTGGCCGCGCGCCTGGGCTACGCCTACTTAGACACCGGCGCCATGTACCGCGCCGTCACCTACAAGGCCATGGAAAAGGGCCTCACTAGCGAAGAAGAAATCGCAGCCATGGCGGCGGCTCTGGATATGGAAGTGACGCCGGGCCAGGATGCCATGCATGTCATCGTAGACGGCAAGGACGTGACCGCGCACCTCAGGACGCCGGAGGTTTCCGCTCGCGTGTCTGCCGTCTCTGCCATCGGTGGCGTCCGCACGGCCATGGTGGACATCCAGCGGAAACAGGCGAAGAAAGGCGGCATCGTCCTTGACGGCCGCGACATCGGTACCGTGGTGCTCCCTGATGCCGACGTGAAAATTTTCCTCACTGCCTCCGTCCACACCCGCGCGCTTCGTCGCTTCAAGGAAATGGAAGCCGCTCACCCCGAAATGACACTGGAAGACGTGGAAGCCGACGTGGCTAAGCGCGACTACATGGACAGTCACCGAGAGATTTCTCCCCTCTGCCAGGCTGCGGATGCGGTGCTCTTGGACAATGGAAATATGACTCTCGAAGGAACCGCAGAGGCCATGATTTCCATCTGCGAAAAGAAATTCCCGGGATTTGAGAAATAAGGCAGGTGCGACATGGTATTTAAACTGGTGCGCTTGATTTTAAATTTCATCTTCTTCGTGTGCCTTGGGCTCAAAGTGGAAGGCCGGGAAAACATCCCTGACAAAGGCGCCATCATCGTAGCGCCGAACCACAAAAGCTACTGGGACCCGCCGGTCATCGGCACCGCTGTCAATAACCGCATCATCCACTACATGGCCAAGGAAGAACTTTTTAAAAATCCGATCTTCGGCTGGGTCATCCGTCAATTCGGCACCTTCCCGGTGAAACGCGGCACAGTAGACCGCCAGGCCGTCCGCCAGGCAGTGAGAGAGCTGAAGAGTGGTAACCCCCTGGGCATCTTCCCCGAAGGCACCCGCATCAAGAGAGAAGGCCTCGGCCGCTTCCACTCCGGCATGGCCTCCCTGGCCCTCATGACCGGCACCCCCGTCGTCCCCGTCGCCGTCATCGGCACCATGGACCTTCCGAAAAAGAACGGCTCCCTGGCCGTCCTCATCGGCAAACCCATCGAAGTCAAGAAAGAACGCCCCACCGACGAAAAAGTAGCCGAGCTCAATGACATCGTCAAAGGGGAAATCCAGAAGATGATGGATGAGTATAAGAGTCGTGCGTGAGGCTAGCGGTTTAGTGCTCAGTGATTAGTGATTAGTGATCAGGGCGCGTTTTGCGATAGTGGGAGCTAGAGAACCGTGCCTTCTTTGGGAAGAAGGTGCCCGCATGGGCGGATGATGGTTGGCGAGGAATGAGGCTGGAGATTTAGTGGTCAGTGATCAGTGATTGGTGATCAGTGATTAGGGCGTGCTTACCCGCTCATAGCTAGGAGCTTTAAGCGGGTAAGTCTGTCCCACGAGACACCGGAGGTCAGTGCGACAGTCCCTTCCTTAGCAGTAGCCCTACGAATGCCCGTTGTCTCTGCCGCTAAACGCGTCCTGATCACTGACCCCTGATCACTGATTACTAAACACCCGACCGTTAATTGCCCCCTACACATTATTGAAAATATTTATTTCATAAAGCAAAGCTCACTTATAGCGAGCCTTAGAAATTGAGAATTAAAATCATGGAAATTTACAAAGCGAGCGTCATGGGCTTCTGCTACGGCGTGAAGAGAGCCATGAAAATAGCGGAAAATGCTGCTAATTCCGGCATAAAGGCTGTGACCCTTGGGCCCATCATTCACAATCCGCAAGTGGTGGGGCGGCTGACAGATAGAGGCGTCCCGGCGGTCGAAAGTTTGGACGGCCTCACCGATGAAACTGTAATAATTCGTTCGCACGGAGTAGGTCCTTCGTGTTATAATATCCTTAAGTGCAAAAATCTGGCCCTTATGGACGCGACTTGCCCTTTCGTCAAACGAAACCAGGAAATCACAAGGAAATTGGTTGATGATGGAAAGACAGTCGTACTCATCGGTGAAAAGAAGCACCCGGAAATGAAGAGCGTAGCGGAGTGGGCAGTGGGACATTCCTTCCAGGTAGAAACCATGGAAGACGTAAAAGCACTTCCACCTATGGAAGAAGCCCACGTTGTGACGCAGACCACATTTTCGGTGGCTTTGGCTGACCGGCTGATCGATGCAATCCGGGAGAAAATCCCCCAGGTGTTCGTAAATAAATCCATTTGCGACGCCACCATGCAGAGACAGCAGGCAGCGCGTGAGCTGGCGAGAAAAGTAGATGTGATGATTGTCATCGGCGGGCGCAATAGCGCTAATACCGGTCGATTGGCAGAAGTCTGCAAAGCGGAAGGCGCGGCAGTCCATCATATCGAAACGGCGGAGGAACTAAAATTGGAATGGTTCCAAAGTCGGGACAAGATTGGCATCACCGCCGGTGCATCCACACCGGACTGGATCATAGAGGAGGTAGTTTGTATTATGGAAAACATGGAAGAAATGCTGAAACAGGAAGAAATGAACCTGGACGTGCATAAAGGTAGCGTCGTAGTAGGGGAAGTAGTAGACCTCTTCGACGACAAGGCTTATATCTCTTTCGGATATAAGACCGAAGCTGTGCTGCAGGCTCACGAATATTCCTTCCCGGCACCGGCATCTCTGAAAGATGTATTGAAGATTGGCGACGAACTGCGCGTTCAGATCGTAAGCGGTGTCAAAGAAGACAGCACCATTTACGTATCCAAGATTAAAGTAGATCGCCTCGCTGATTGGGACGTTGTAGAAGAAGCATTCAACAACGGCGAACCGGTAGAATGCGAAGGCATCGAAGCCATCAAAGTTGGTCTGCTCGTTCAGCTCAAATCCCTCCGCGGTTTCATTCCGCTGTCCCAGGGGGATCTGCGTTTCGTACACTCCCTGCAGGGTCTCGTAGGCCAGAAATTCCCGGCTAAGATCCTCGAAGTAGACCGCGCAAAGAACAGACTCGTACTGTCCCGCAAAGCTGTTCTCGAAGATCAGAGAAACAACGAAATGGACGAAATCGAAGCTGCTTATGAAAACGGCGACGTTCTCCAGGGTACCGTTAAGAAGATCATGCCATACGGCGCATTCATCGGTATCAATGGCGTAGAAGGCCTGCTCCACATCTCCGACATCTCCTGGAAGAAGATCGGCAAAGTGGAAGACGTTCTCAAACCGGAACAGGTTATTGACGTAAAGATCAAATCCTTCGACCGCGAAAAACAGAGAATCTCCTTCACCCATAAAGATTGCCTCCCGAATCCTTGGGAAACCGCAGTCACCGACCACGCTATCGATGACGTAGTACCGGCTAAAGTCGTAAAGATCCTCGAATTCGGCGTAATCGTAGAACTCGAAGACGGACTCACCGGCCTGCTCCACATCAATGAAATGACCGATGACCACAACAAGAAACCGGGCGACATCTGCCAGGTAGGCGACGACATCCAGGTCAAGATCATCAACATCGACGAAGCTCGTAGAAGAATCTCCTTCGGCCTCGTAGAAGCTCCGGCTCACGAATAATGATGAAATAAAACTGCTGAGACCAGCCAACTGCTGCTCAGCAGTTTTTTTATTGCAATCGGATGCCTTCTTTGGGAAGAAGGTGCCTGCAGGGCGGATGATGGTTTCTTGTAAATGAAGGCTAGTGCATACATGTCGGTGCCGCCCCTAGCAGCGACAACGACGTGTACGTACTGGCGGTATTTATATCTTCTCCGAAAAAACGTTCCCTTGACTTTCTCCCCTGTCCATCATACAATTTTTGAGTATATAAAAATGGAAAAGTGTTGCCATTCATATGTTTTTTATAGA
>CAVEMF010000112.1:0-6099 GCA_963616715.1 Ruminococcus bromii
GCAGGTAGGTGCGTCTTATTTTCAAAACTCGCGGCGCTTTTAAATTTGTGCGCCGCACCTCCCCCTAACCCCTGCCCCTCGACCCTTGCCCCTTTTAACCGAAAGCGGCTTTCACTCCTAATCAATGGATCGCGCCCCTGGGGACTAAGTACGAACAAACAGTCTTTTGAGACGAAAAGACCGCATTCGAAAAAGCGTTCCCTAGCCGGGAACGCTTTTTTAGTACAAAAATATTCATCATTCGCCCTTCGATCACTTTCTTGCCGGAAGAAGGCTCGCCGCCCGCTTGCGCACTTCTTCGGGGAGGCTCTCGTCTTCTGCTACGCGGAAGAGGTAGGCTTCCCTGGTGCAGGTGGTTTTCTTGGCGGGGTAAACCATTTTGAGGTAATTGACCGTGCGCATGTTCACATTAAAAAGATAACGGAAGAGGTCATGGCCCAGCGTACCGTAAGAAATCCACATGTCTTTCCAACGGTCTTCGGCCAGCTCAGGGCGAACTTCCAAAAGGCGGACGGCGATTTGGCGGACCCGTTCTCTTGTGATATACAGGGTATCACCGATGGTTTTGAGGGATTCCCCATCGAGGCGCATGTCCAGGATCATCCGGGCTCTTTTGTCTTTGACGGACCACAGGAAAGTTTGCAGAGTATCGCCCTTTTCTTTGGGGATATAGCGCATAGCAAATTCGCCGCGGATTTCGGCCAGTCCTTCTTCGGCAAGAAGGATCATGGTCTTATCCAGCTGCGATTGCCAGCGTGGCTCTTTAAGAAATGGGATTTCTTCCACAAACTCATATCGAACGATGGTGTCTCTTTCATCGAGCATAGTAAAAAGGGCGAGCTTGAAGCGAAGGTCCCATTTCGGATGGTTCCAGATGGCCTCCTCTCCTTCTTTGGCCAGGATTTCTTTCACCTCTTTCGCTTCGTCAGCAGTCAGGGAGAGGAAATCCTTCATTTCCTTATAGAAAGATTGACCGGGGAATTTTTTGCGAGGGCCGCTTTTCTTTTTCGGCGCTGCTTTTTCCTTCGGGAGAGCCGGCGGCGCGTCTTCGTGGATGCGGCGGCGAAGGAATCGGCAATAGTAGTCCGCCGCCATGTCCAGCTGCTCGCTCTTCATGCGGGCGATCTCGCCGGTCATGTATTCGTCGATTTCCTTGTGCTGCGAAGCCACGGTGGTGGTGATGTATTTATGAAACGTAGGATTTCCCGAAAGGTCCTCCACCAGGTGAAGCACTTTCTCCGCGTCTCCCGAGAAGAGGCGGCCTTTCCGCTTTTTCTTCAGGAAATCGTCGATGAAGGCGAGTTCTACCAAAATGCCCACCTGCTCACTTTCCGGCGCCTCCCGTTCGAGCCAAAGAGAGAAGGCTTCTTTCAAAGATACATCAAGGACCATAGGGTTCACCTCGTTTCGAAAATTTGTAGTCGGTGGTCGGTAGTCGGTAACCCCAGCGCGATTGGCCCATGAGGCACTGCGCACGCACACCTTCGTTACCGAAGACTGTCATCTACGATAACGATATAAATGCAAAACTGACGCGAAAGGCAAGCACGTCCCGACTACCGACCACCGATTACCGCCTACTAAACCAATAGCGGTTTCCATGTGAGTGGGAAAGAACTTAAATGCGCCTTACTTATCCGCTGCCTCCAGCGCTTTCTGGGCTGCGTCGAAGAACATTTTGTAGGATTCGGTAGCGCCGGAGATGCCGTCTACTTTGTTTACTTCCTGTTTCTGCAGGAGGGCTTCGGCGTAGGAGGTATTGGCTTTCAGAGCAGCCTGGGCCTTATTATAGTAGACTTTATTTTCGATGGCACCATTGGTTTTGCCGTAGTTTTCATCCTTCACAGAGCCGTCTTTGTTGAAGCCGATGAATTTAGCGGCGGTAATTTTGTGGTTCTCGATGGTGATGGTGAGTTCCTGGTACCAGCCTTCGGAGTTCTGGGCGCTCTTGCCGGTGAAGGTGCCGTCTTTGGCTTTGGCCAGCATGCCTTTGGTATCGATTTTCGGTGCTTTGTAAGTAGACTGGGCGCCTTTATTTTCTGCTTTCGGTGCTTCGTTGCTATCGCCGCAGCCTGCCATCGTCAAGGTAGCTGCGCCGGCAGCTAGGAGTGCGCCGTATTTCCATGCTTTTTTCATTCCATTTCCTCCGGTTTCTTCATATGACCATGATCGATGATGACGATCTTCTTCGCCGCTTTGCCGACTTTGTCGGAGTGGGTGACGGTGATGATGGTGTGGCCTTCGGCATTCAGTTCGCGGAAGAGATCCATCACCAGGCGTTCATTCTTTTCGTCCAGGTTGCCCGTCGGTTCATCGGCGAGAATCAGGACCGGGTAATTGATGAGGGCGCGGGCGATGCAGACGCGCTGCTGCTCGCCGCCGGACAGTTCGCTGGGGAGATGGTCCGCGCGATCGGCGAGGCCCACCCGTTTCAAAGCTTCGAGGGCTTCTTCGCGGTCCGGGACGCTGTGGTAGTACTGGGCTACCATCAGATTTTCCACTGCCGTAAGGTAGGGAATCAGGTGAAACTGCTGGAAGACCATGCCGATCTTATCGCGGCGGATCTGGGTCAGCTCGTTTTTGGAAATATCATTGAGGTTGATGCCGTCCAAGATGACTTCCCCGGAGGTGTGTTTATCCATGCATCCGATGATATTCATCAAAGTGGTTTTACCGGAGCCGGACGGTCCCATGATGGCCAGCCAGTCTCCTTTTTCTACATTCAGATTGATATGCTCCAGCGCGGGCACGCGTCCGCCATAGAGCATGCCTACGTCAGTTAATTGTAAAAGACTCATAAGACACTCCTTATTCCCCGCGCATAACGATAGCCGGTTCGACTTTCACTGCCGTTCTGACAGGAAGCATAGTCGCTGCGGCGGTGACGATGATAGAAAGGATGATAGACATGATGGCAATGGGGAAAGAAACCTCAAGAGATCTCCCGAATACATTAAGCCCCACAGCCAAAGCGAAGAGGTAGCCGCAGCCGGTGCCGATGAGGCCGCCGATGAAGCCAAGCATGCAGCTTTCGCCGAAGAATTCCATGGCGATATTTTTATTCGTAGCACCAAGGGCTTTTTTGAGCCCAATTTCCTTACGACGCTCGGAAACGACTTCGGTCATGGTGGTGCCCACGCAGACCAAGGTCAGGAGAAGCACGATGACGGTGACGAGAAGCACCAGCGCCTGCAGCTTGCCAAGGACAGTCTGCTCGGAGGCAGCGATCTGCTTCACCGTCTGGGGACGAATGTCCAGAGATTTCGCGGCCATCTGGCTTTCCAGCGCTTCCAGTTCCTGGGCAGACGCCACGATGGACACCTGGGCCATGGAAATCGAATTCGTCTTTCCTACAAAGTCCTGCATCACAGAAAGGTCGATGTAGGCAAATTGTTCTTCCTTACCGCCGGTGCGGACGATGCCGGAAACGGTGAAGAAATCTTCCTTCGTGCCGTCGCCGGTAGCTAAGACGATCTGGGCGCCCGGCTTGGTCTGGAATTTTTCTGCCAGTTCATAACCCAAGAGAATCTGCTTCTCCCCTGCTTTCGGGAAGGCGCCGGTGATCTGCCAATAGGGGCTGACTTTTTTCACTTCGTCAAAGTCGGTGCCGCCGATGAGAATTGGCGATTCATTGATGCGGAGGCGTTCGTAAAGGAAGGGGGCCTTGCCCACGATTTCCTTATTTCCCATCAGGTCATAGACTTTCGATAGCTCCCCTTCTTCGATATGGTCCTTGCCATTGGAAGGAAGGAGCAGGAGATTTGCGCCGTAAGCGCGGAATTCGCGGCCCATCTGTTCGGGCACTTCTTTGTATACCGTGATCATGCCGGAAATAATGGTGGCGCCGATGGCAACCGCCAAAAGAGCGATGAACATGCGAAGCTTTCTGCGGAGCAGCGCATTGGTCACCATGGTCAGGTACATATGTAAACGTTTCATATTCATCGTTATCACCTGCCATGAAGTACAATCGCCGGGCGCAGGCTAAGGAGCGAACGGATCGCCGGCAAGCTGCCCAGAAGAAGCATGAATACCAAAAGAATCATGAGAAGCGGGATGACCACCCAATTGATGGCGATGGAGGATCCAAAGACTGCATGGCCGATGACCTGCGCAAAGCCAAGCCCCACGCCGTAGCCTACCACGCCGCCGACAAGGCCGGCCATGAAAATTTCTGTAAGGACTAGAACGACGACG
This sequence comes from Ruminococcus bromii, assembly GCA_963616715.1. GTDB lineage: Bacteria > Bacillota > Negativicutes > Veillonellales > Dialisteraceae > Dialister. The sequence goes on from CAVEMF010000112.1 coordinate 4,198, forward strand.
GAAATATCCGTAGCCCCCAGGGCTTTCAAAAGGCCCAGCTCCTTACTTCTTTCCATGATGTTCGCGCTGACCAGGTTTGATACGCCCATGGTGGCGGAGAGCAAGGAGAGAATGGTGATGAGGAGCATCAAAAGCTGCGTCTTATCCAAGATGCGGCCTTCGGACTCGGCGATCTGACGGACCGGACGAGCCACGGAATTGCCCACCACTTCTTCGATCTGATACGCGATAGAGGAAACATAAGCAGTGCAGTACCAGATTTCATATTCTTTGACAGAGAGGCTCTTTGGGTTCGCTGCCGCTTTGCGAGCCAAGTCGTTTTCCGGTGTAGTCACAGCGCTGACGGTGATGCTATCCACCTTGCCTGCAAGGCCCATAGCCTTCTGCACAGCCGCAAGAGACGCCACGATCTGGCCATCTTCTTCGCCGCCGCTGGACAGGATACCGGAAACGATGAAGCTATCCTTCGTGCCATCTTTGCGGGTGTAGGAAATCGAATCGCCGGTCTGTACGTTCAGCGCTTTCGCGAGATCCTTGCCCACCAGGACAGCTTTGTCATCGCCGTCTTTCGGCCAAGCGCCATCGAGCTGCCACCAGGATTTCATATACTGCTCGCCGGTGACAAAGATTTCATCAGTCGGAAGCTTCAATTTATGATCGAACCATGTACCGGTGACGGTGAATTTCTTCCCGTCAGCTGTAGAAAGTTCCCCTGTCAGATGGGGAGAGAATGCGACGATGTTATTCGTCCAGAAAATCGTTTTCAGTTTTCCCAGGTCATCTTCGTTCAAATATTCCTTCGGGCCAGACGATTCGTCCAAGCCGTAAATATCTTTCAAGATCGAGGAATTTTTCGAAGTGACTGTAATATTGGCGCCGAAGGCTTTTAATTCCTGATTCACCTTGTCGCCTACGTCAAACATGACATTCAGCATCGCCGTAGCCAGGGAAATACCCAAGGCCACCGTCAAGGCCACGAATAAAAGCTGTCGTCCCTGTCTCAGGATCGCGCCTTTTACCATTTGCCAAAACAAATGAGTCTCCTCCTTTCAATGTGAATCGGGGTGATGCTAGCGGTTTAGTAATCAGTAATTAGTGGTCAGTGATCAGGCCGCGTTTGCCTGACACCTCACACTTCCCGATTGCCGCTTGCGCGAAATCGCACTTACCGACTTCCCCGTCCTACGGGCATCAGGAACATGTGAAACCAACGCCAAACGCATGCTAATTACTGATCACTAATCACTAATTACTAAACCTCTACCGTCAAACCCCACTACTACCTAAACCACTTTGCCGCCTTTTCCAGCTCTGCCTGTTCGATGCGGATCTGGCCGCCCGAGACGCCGTATTTCACAGGAATCGGGTTGCAGCCGCCGGGCATGCCGATGGTGGATTTATTCATCACCACGTCGCAAAGTTTGCAGACCACCTGGCTCTCTCTTTCGATGTAGCCCGTGGGGCCGCAGATTTCGCAGCAGTCCAGGCCTACGCCGTAAGCGCTGCCGCCTTTCAGTACCACGATGAAGCGGACGGCAGTCCCCTTCTTGGAGCGGTACGCGAAGCGATGGAGATGGCCGTCATTGACTGTATTGATGTCGATGGAGACGGCGCCGCCTTTGGCGGACACATTCACTGCAGGCACCAGCTCCTCTTTCTTATTGGCATACATGGTGCCGGCGCTGGAGAGGAAAATCATGAAAGCCAGTGCGATGACGGAAGCCTTCGCCCAGCGCTTCTTGTGCATGTCGTCAGCAATGACCTTGCGATACTGGGCCGGATTGAAATCTGCTGGTTTCGGTGGGCATTTCTGAGAGAACAGCGCAATAGGCACCGTGAAGACCACGAAGAATACCACGAAAATGAACCAATCCTGATGGTTGATGATAGGCGCCATGATTT
>CAVEMF010000113.1:0-6049 GCA_963616715.1 Ruminococcus bromii
CCGCTAACGCGCGCCCCTTCTCCAAGGGGCTACGGATTAAGGCTAGTGCAACATGAATTGTTTTGCCTGCTGGTATTTAAATTTCTTAACTTAACAGTATTCCCGCCCTAGGGGCACCCTCTTCAGAGAAGAGGGCTTAATGCGCCCGACCACTGACTACTAATTACTGATCACTAATCACTGATCACTAACCACTAACCACTAAACTGTATATTTCAATCAAAGAGGATTATAAAGATGCCGGAAAAAGTATTACGAATGATATTCATCCTGCTCTTTACCGTCTTGGGAATCGTTCTTTCTCGGCAGGGGGAGACGGTCTTGACCGCTCTGCTTCCTAGCTCTGTATTAACCGAAACCATTTTGGGGATCACCTTTATGGCTTTGGGAGCGATGCTTTTGGGCGGTATTTTGGGCGCCATTGTGGGCTGCGCGATTTCGCCGTACCTGATTTCACGTCTCTTCTCCCTGACGTCTCGCATGGAGAAGTCTTTGACTGCCATGTCCACTCAGGACTTGGTGGCTGGGACCTTAGGGCTTTTCTTGGGGCTCATCATCGCAAACCTGGTGGGCATCGCCTTTGGCAGCGTGCCGTATATCGGGCCCTATGTGTCGGTCGTCCTGAGCATCATCCTGGGCTACCTGGGTATGCACTTGGCCGTAGGTAAGAAGACGGAAATCGAGAGCTGGCTGAAGCTTCGAAATGAAGAAAAGGGAGAGAAAAAGAAATCGAAGGAGAAGCAGCGGGTCGGCAAATTGCTGGATACGAATATCATCATCGATGGCCGCGTGTCCGATATTTTCCAGACCGGATTTCTGGAAGGCCCTATCGTGGTTCCTGTGTTTGTGCTGGAAGAATTACAGAAAATCGCCGATAGCTCCGATGTGCTGAAACGAAATCGAGGCCGCCGCGGCTTGGATATCTTGAATCATATGCGCAAGAAAAATAAAGAGGATGTCAAGATCATTACCGATGATTTCGAAGAAATCAATGAAGTGGACTCCAAGCTGGTAAAGCTGGCGCGCACGAAGGGCTATAAAATCATCACCAACGATTACAATTTAAATAAAGTGGCTGAGCTGCAGGGCGTGGCGGTCTTGAATGTGAATGATCTCGCCATTGCGGTGAAGCCGGCCGTCATTCCGGGCGAGCAGATTTTCGTGCAGCTGGTAAAGAATGGCAAGGAAGAAGGCCAGGGCGTGGCGTATTTGGATGATGGTACCATGATCGTCGTCGAAGACGGCAGCCGCTCTATCGGCCATGAAGTATCGGTGATCATCACATCGGTGCTGCAGACCTCCGCCGGCAAGATGATTTTTGCAAAGCTCGATGAATAAGGACTGATTGGTTAGATGAATAGTTTGATATTGGTGGCTGCCGGCATGGGCAGCCGTATGGGAGCGTCTGTCAATAAATTGCTCTTGGAGCATGACGGACGTTCTCTGATTTCTTATACCCTTTCCCACGTGCTGGAAAGCCGGCGGCTAGAAGAGCTCATCCTGGTAGTGAAGGACGAGGAGCGAACTTTTTTCGAGGAAATATTGGCAAAGCTTTCGCCGAAAATTCCCGTGAAGCTGGCGCCCGGTGGCAAGACCCGCTTGGAGTCGGTGAAGCATGGCTTGGATTTCCTTCACGAGGACTCGAAGAAGGTGCTGGTCCACGATGGGGCGAGGCCCTTTGTGGACGGCGGCACCATCGACCGGGCTTTTGATACCCTCACAGCCGAGACGCCGGCGGTGGTGGTGGCTATCCCCTGCGTGGATACCATCAAAGAGGTAGAGGGATCGCAGATTTCCCGCACGCTGGACCGTAGCCGCCTCTATCGGGCGCAGACGCCGCAAGGGGCGTTGACGCCGCTTTTGAAGCGCGCCATGGCGTCGCTCACTTCCGAGGAGGGCATCACCGATGACGCGTCGGTCCTGGAGCGCGCGGGGGTGCCGGTGAAGGTGCTAGCGGGGAAAGAGGATTTCTTCAAGGTCACCACGCCGGGAGATTGGAAAAGGTTTATAGACATGACTGAAAAAAAGGAATTGCCTTTCCGTATCGGACAGGGGTATGATATACATCGGTATGATGAAAGCCGTCCTCTGATGCTTGGGGGCGTGCGCATCGCCGAAGAGGGCGGCCTTCTGGGTCACTCGGACGCCGATGTGCTTCTCCATGCCATCATGGATGCACTGCTGGGAGCGGCGGGACTTCGGGATATTGGTTACTATTTCCCGGATACCGATGAACGCTTTGCCGGCGCTGACAGCAAAAAGCTGCTCATCCATGTGAAGCAGCTCTTGGAAGAGGAAGGCTATGCTATAGGAAATATAGACAGCACGGTGATTGCTGAAAAGCCAAAGCTTTCGCCTTATATTTCCGCTATGAAAGAGTCCATCGCAGAGGCTTTGGAGATTTCCCCAAGCCAGGTGGGCGTGAAGGCCACGACCAATGAAAAACTCGGTACCATAGGACGCAAGGAAGGTATGGCGGCTATGGCATCTGTTTTAATATGTAAACAAAGATAAGAAGGAGATTGTTTAGATGGAAAAGAAAATCAGAGTTCGTTTCGCACCGAGCCCCACAGGCCCATTTCATATCGGTGGCGCTCGCTCGGCGCTGTTCAACTGGCTGGAGGCCCGCCACACCGGCGGCGATTTCGTAATCCGCATCGAAGATACGGATTTGAAGCGTTCCACTAAAGAATCGGAAGAAAATATCAAAGAATCTCTGAAATGGTTGGGCATGACCTGGGATGAAGGCGTGGATGTCGGCGGTCCGCACGGCCCGTACCGCCAGACTGAACGTCTGGACCTCTACAAAGCTGCTGTGCAGCGTCTCTTGGATGAGGGCAAAGCCTACTACTGCTATTGCAGCGCTGAAGAGCTGGAAGAAAGCCGCAAGGCGCAGCTGGCTGATGGCAAGACCCCGGTCTATGATGACCACTGCCGCAAGCTGTCTGCTGAAGAAATCGCGAAATACGAAGCGGAAGGCAGAAAGCCGGTGGTCCGCCTGAAAGTCAGAAAAGACGGCGTCTTTGCTTTCGACGATATGGTTCGCGGCCATGTAGAATTCCAGGCATCCGGCGTAGGCGACTTCATCATCATGAAATCCGATGGTATTCCGGTGTACAACTTTGCTGTGGTCATCGACGACTCCGGCATGGAAATCACCCACGTCATCCGCGCGGAAGAACATCTCTCCAACACCCCGCGTCAGCTGGCTATCTATGAAGCCCTGGGCCTGGAACCGCCGAAGTTCGCACATATTTCCTTGATCCTCGGCGAAGACCACAAGAAGATGAGCAAACGCCACGGCGCTACCTCCGTCACCGAATACAAGAACATGGGCTATCTGCCGCAGGCGGTAGTGAACTACCTGGCACTCCTGGGCTGGACCCCGAAGGGCGAGCAGGAAATCTTCACCGAAGAAGAGCTGATCAAACAGTTCTCCATGAAGAGAGTCTCCTCCAACGATGCAGTCTTCGACATCAACAAACTGAACTGGATCAACTTCCAGTACATGAAGAAGCTCGACGCTGACCAGCTCTTAGACGTAGTGCTGCCCTTCCTCGTAAAGGCCGGCTACGTAGAAGAAAATCCGAGCGAAGAAAAGAAAGAATGGCTGAAGAAAGTGGTATGGTTCATGAAGGACCACATCTACTACGCAGGCCAGGCAGCCGGCGAGCTGAAATTCTTCTTCGAAGAAGTACCGGCTCTCACCGGCGAGGCAGTCCTTGCCATTATGAAAGCAGAAACCAGCGGCCAGCTCCTGAAAGCCTTCATCGCTGACCTCGAAGCGCTCCCCACCTTCGACCAGGACGCGATCAAGAAATGCTTCAACGCATGCATGAAAGCCAATGGCATCAAAGGCAAAGCCGCTTACGAACCCACCCGCATCGCCTTGACCGGCGCTACCCAGGGCCCGGGCATGTTTGAAATGATGGAACTGTTCGGCAGAGAAAAGACCCTCGCTCGTCTGAATGACAGCTTGAAATATTGCTAATAGGTAAATGAAAAACCGCTCCAGTCTACAAAGGCTGGAGCGGTTTTCTTTTTAGTGATCAGTGGTCAGTGATTAGTGATCAGGACGCGTTTGTCTTTTGAGGCAGTGGGCATTCTACTGTTTTTGTAGATAAGTAATTTCTGCTCACTGACCCTAATTGTTAAAGCAATAGCGGTATTTATGAAAAAAGAGAAAGCAGTCAAATGCGTCCTAATCACTGATCGCTGACCCCTAATTACTAAATCATTGTATTAAACGCGCTCCTTATGGTAGACTTACAAATAAAAATTAGGTCTGTCTATTATAAGGAGATGAACATGAGCGAAGGGCGCAAGGGATTGTTACAGGAGATGAAGAATGGATTTCCGCTTACCATATCGGAGGAGGAGTTTGAAGCGAGGAGAGGAGAGATTTCTCTTTTGGCGGAGAAGTGGGAGGTAAATCTGGCGGCGCTGGACATTTTGGAGAAGGATTACCGACTGAAACTTCTGGTGCTCTCCATGGCGTCTTACTTTGGCTTTCGAGAAATCTCCGGAGGCGAATTGCTACAGGCGGCTCATCTGGAAGCACCTGGGAAATTAAATCCCATGAAATATTTCTTCATGCAAGCCGGCTGGATGCCTTACTACTTGGAGTACACCTTCAATGACCAAGTGGGCGCTGCCTTCCATGAAGTGATCGATACCATCTACGTGGATGTGGAATTTTATATGGACATGTCGGATCAGCTGCAGTCTGTGCGCTTGCCCAATGCGCTGAGGAAGATGGGATGGTAGAAGAGCGGACGCTCTTCAGGCTAGTGATTTAGTGATCAGTGGTTAGTGATCAGTGATCAGGGCGCATTTAGCTATGGGATTCCCTTTCGTTGATTCCGTTATGATACGAAATCAAGAGCGGCTACATGCGATCAAGGTTGCAGACAAAAGCGTCTTGCCCCCCTTGGTCACTGACCACTGACTACTAATTACTAACCAATAGCGGGGTTAATGAAAAGAGAGAAAGCAGCCAAACGTGTCCTGACCACTAATCACTGACCCCTGATCACTAATCACTAATGTCAAATAAAAAATCGCGAGGAAATGATTTCTCATTTCTCGCGATTTTTATTTGATGTTATTGGCGTGAAAGAGGACTTTCACGAAGGCGGAGATGACTTCCGGATCGAAGAGGATGGAGGAGCCGCTGAAGATTTCTCTAGTGACTTCGGTTTTCGTTTTCTCTTTGAAGTCCGGTGCCGAAAAGATGGTGGTGTCGTAGTAGTCGGCCACGGAGATGATGCGGGCGCCCAAGGGGATATTTACATTTTTCAGATGCTTGGGGAATCCGGTGCCGTCCCACCGCTCGTGGTGGCAGCGGATGTATGGCAGGAGATCCTGGCAGCCCGGGATGGACTCAAGCATATTCGCTCCCAGCTCCGGATGCTTTTTGAAAAGCGTGAGCTCTCTGCGGGAGAGGTAGGGGGCTTTCGCCATGATCTCATTGGGAATGCACAGCAGGCCGATGTCGTGAAGGAGTCCGGCGTAGCGGATGAGGGTGATCTCATCAGAAGGAAGCTTCATGTACACCGCTGTGGCGGCGGCGTAATTGGACACGCGGACGGAGTGTTTATAGAGGGCATCCGATTTCATGCGAAGCAATTCGGAAAAGTGGGCGGTAATATTTTCAAGCATGGTTTGGGTTTCCCGAAATGAAATCGGGTTTTGAAAAAGTGATGAGCTATACATAAAGGGTATCCTCTTGGGAAAGTGGGTTAGCGGTTTAGTGATCAGTGATCAGTGATCAGTGATCAGTGATTAGTGATCAGTAGTCGGTAGTCGGGGAGGCCAGTGCTTACATATCGCTGTCGCTCCTAGCTACTGGCTGCTAGCTGCTAGTCGGCTAGAGAAACAACGAGACAGCCGCAAAGTGCGCAGCGCACTAAATGGAAGCAGGATGTGTTTTGCTAACCGCTAATTGCGCGCGCTTTGACGATAGCATTCATTGATGAGCCTGCGCAATAGCCGGCTAGGGAAGCGCTGATTAAATCGTTTTCAAAAATCATTCTTGAATTTTTATTCA
>CAVEMF010000114.1:0-6012 GCA_963616715.1 Ruminococcus bromii
ATTGCTAGCGAGCCGTGAGATGATAAGCTCTTGCGCAGAAAGGTATATCACTCCATGGCTCACTATCGGTGAAAAAGCCGGTTAACGGTTATACGGTAAACGGTTCACGGTAGTGGGGAAGCAGCAAAGTGCGTTTACTCATTTTACAAACTCGCGCCGCTTCATGAATTGTGCGGCGCTCCACCACTCCTCACTCCTCATTCCTCACTCCTAACTGCTTTCTCAATGTTCGCAATGAATGACTTTCACGTCGTGGATGCCTTCGATATTCATGAGGGCCGGGAGGACGGCGGTGGGGATGTCTTTGTCTACGGCGACGGCCATGACATTGGTGCCTTTGTCGGCCGATGCGCCTACCTGCATGCCGTTGATGTTGATGCCGGCGGTGCCAAGGACGGAAGCGACCTGGCCGATCATGCCGGGTTTGTCTTCATGCGGCGCGATGATGATGCAGCCTTTCGGTTCGAAGTCTACGCGGAAGTGGTCGAGGGAAACGATTTTCGCTTCCTTGCGGTCGAAGAGGGAGCCGGTGATGCGGTGGCTGCCTTTGTCAGTGTCGATGGTGAGGGAAATGGTATTGGTGAAGTAGTGGCCCTTCTTGGTCTTCACTTCGCGGATGTCCATGTGGCGTTCTTCGGCGATGCCGCGGGCGTTGACGAAGTTCACGGTCTGCTGCAGTACCGGCGAGAGGAGGCCTTTGAGGACGGCGGTGGTGAGCGGCGCGGTTTCTGTTTCTGCCAGTTCACCGGTGTACTCTACATTGATGGCAGCGATGCGGCCGCCGGCAAGGTCGATGCCAATATTTCCCATACGCTCGCAAAGGTTGAAATAGGGCTGGATCACATGGAGGGTGGCTTTTGTGATGGGGGACGCGTTCACGGCGGTGGCTACCGGTTCACCGCGGAGGGCCTGGGCTACGCCGATGGCTACGTCGGTGGCTACGCCGGCCTGGGCTTCTTTGGTGGAAGCGCCCAAGTGCGGAGTGAGGGCCACATTGGTCATGCCCAGGAACGGATTGTTCTCTGCGGTCAGCGGTTCATGGGGCCATACGTCGATGCCGGCGCCGGCTACTTTGCCGGATTTGAGAGCAGCAGCCAGGGCCTCGATATCTACCACTGCGCCGCGGGATGCATTGACGATGCGGACGCCGTCTTTCATTTTTTCGATTTCTTTGGCGCCGATCATGCCACGGGTCTCATCGGTGAGTGGCGTGTGGAGGGTGATGTAGTCGGATTCGCGAAGAAGGGTTTCCAGATCTACGAGCTCCACGCCCAGCTGTTTGCCGCGCTCCAAGGTGATGTAGGGGTCGTAGCCGATGGTCTTCATGTTGAAGGCCTGCAACCGTTTGGCCACATTGGATCCAACGCGGCCGACGCCGATGATGCCTACGGTTTTATTCAGAAGCTGGATGCCGGTGAAGCTCTTTCTATCCCAACGGCCTTCCATGATGGACTGGTGGGCCTGGGGGATGTGGCGGGTCATGGAGAGCATGAGGGCGATGGTGTGTTCGCATGCGGCGATGGTATTCGATTCCGGCGTATTCACTACGGTGATGCCCTTCTTCGTGGCTTCGGCGATGTCGATGCCGTCGATTCCTACACCGGCGCGGCCGATGACTTTGAGATTCTTGGCGGCGTCGATGACTTTCTTGGTGATGACCGTCTGGCTTCGGGTAATGATGGCATCGTAGTCACCGATGACCTCGCACAACGCCTCTTCTTCCATGTTCGGCTGGATGTCTACGATAAATTCTTTTTCCAAAATTTCTTTGGCTTCTTTGGCAACGTCGGCAGTGATGAAAATTCTCATGATAGGTCTCCTTTTTAGTATGTATTTATAACGGTGGTGGGTTAGTGATCAGTGATCAGTGATTAGTGGTCAGGGCGTGGTTCCCTAGTGCATACATATTGGTATCACCTGTATGTATGTACCAAATGTCAAATGCGTCCTGATCACTGATCACTAATTACTGATCACTAAATCGATTACTTCATTTCTCTCTGATACTCTCTCATAAAGTCTGCTAGCGCTTTGGCCGCTTCCGGGGTGACGGCGTTGTAGAGGGAGATGCGCAGGCCGCCTACCAGGCGATGGCCTTTGACGCCGATGAAGTGATGGGCCTTGGCTTTTTCTACGAAATCTTTTTCCATATCCGGTGTGGCCAGGTTGAAGGTCACATTCATGCGGCTGCGAGCGTCTTTCTCGGCGTGGCCTTTGTAGAAACCTTCGCTTTCATCGATGACGTCATAGATGAGTTTCGCTTTGATTTTATTTCTTTCTTCGATGGCAGGAAGGCCGCCCATGTCTTGGATCCAGCGGAGCATGCAGTGCAGGCTGTAGATACAGAAGACCGGCGGTGTATTGAAAGTAGAATCCTTTTTCACAAAGGTCTGGTACTGCAGATACTCGGGGATGTCGGTCCGCGCTTTGGTGAGAAGATCTTTCTTGATGATGGCGAGGGCCACGCCGGCAGCGCCGAGATTTTTCTGGATGCCCGCCCAGATCAGGTCGAACTGGTTAAAATCCAGCTGGCGCGAGAGAATGTCGGAGGACATGTCGCAGATCACGGGCACATCCACTTTCGGGAATTTCCAATATTCGGTGCCATAAATGGTATTGTTGGTGCACAGGTAGAGGTAATCGGTGCCGGGCTTGATATCGTAGACATCGGGGATGTAGGAATAATTTTTATCGGCTGCAGAATTCGCATCGTAGGCCTCGCCGAAGAAGGCGGCGGAGTTTCTGGCCTTGTGGGCCCACACGCCGGTGTCTGCGTAAGCCGCGCGGGTGTGAAGGAAATTGCAGGCAGTCATGAGGAACTGCATAGTACCGCCTCCTTGGATGAAGACGATTTCCTGGTCCTCATTGAGCTGCATGAGCTTCCTGAGCAGGTCCTTCGTCTCGTCAAGCATGTCCTGGAATTCTTTCGAGCGGTGACTGATTTCTGTGATGCCCATGCCCGTATTTCTGAAATCGGTGAGATCCTTTTTCATGGCCTCTAAGACTTCCAATGGCATGGGGGAGGGGCCGGCATTGAAATTGTATACTCTGTCCATTTTTTCACTCCTAAACTTGTGTTAAAAACACAAAAAGAGAAGACGTCCCATGGGACGAGCTTCTCTTTTCTCGCGGTGCCACCCAATTTAGCTGAAAGGTAAGTAGTAGAAAATGCAGGAAATAAAAAACGCTCTCCATCCTCCAAGGGACGAGAGCACCCGCGATACCACCCAAATTGCCTTTCGGCCATCTTTAGCATGCTGTAACGGGCATATCCCGAAAGATTCCTCATCTTTGTCTCCGAAGTGGAAAGATAATAAGCCTTTGGCAACTCTCACCAACCGCTGCCTCTCTGAAAAAGTTTCATTACCCCTTCTTCATCATCGTCTGTTGCTTCGCATTATAGACCCATGGGGGAGGAAAGTCAAGAAATTTTTGTGGAGAAACGGTAGGGATTTAGTGATCAGTGATCAGTGATTAGTGATTAGGAACGCGTTTGGCTGCTGGCTCATTATATGCGTATGATTGCTTGGGGTTCTTGTTCCGTGTAGCGGTATTGTCTTGAGCGGGAAGGCAGCTCAATGCGCCCTGACCTTTGACCTCTGACCACTGACTACTGACGCCCTGATCACTGATCACTGACTACTGATCACTATTCTCCTATCTATTTCGTGCATAAAAAATCTGGAGTTCCATACCTACTTGATATTCGAAAGGGGAAATGGGGGAGCGATATAATGAGAGTGGAAATCGTTTTTCATTATCATTTTTTATTTCGAGAGGAGAACGGTCATGGATTTCGAAATCAAATATTTCAAAGACTACATTTCTTTTCATGTGGATGATAGCCATCCGGTGAAGGAACTGCTTCCCCATCATGTGGAAGAATTGGAGAGTGAGGAAGCGGAGATTCGCCGCGCCTTGGCTCATCCCATTGATTCGGAGAAGCTATCGGCCATCGTAAAGCCCGGCGAGAAGGTCGTGATCATCACCAGCGATGTCACCCGCCCGGCGCCGTCCTGGCTCATGGTGCCGGCAGTTTTGGAAGAGCTGGAAGCGGCTGGCATTCCTGACGAGGACATCACTGTGGTCTTTGGCCTCGGCTCCCATCGCCACCATACTGACGAAGAGAAAGTGCGCCTGGTGGGCGAGGCGGTTTACCAGAAAGTGAAATGCATCGACAGCGATCCCACGGACTGCATCCACATGGGCACTTGCACGAACGGCACGTCGGTGGATATTTTCCGCGTGGTAGCAGAAGCGGACCGCCGCATCCTTTTGGGAAATGTGGAGTACCACTATTTCGCCGGCTATAGCGGCGGCATGAAAGCCATCATGCCCGGCGTGGCGTCGGTGGCATCCATCCAGTCCAATCATAAAAATATGATCCGCCCTGGTGCCTATGCAGGAAATCTCACCGGCAATCCGGTGCGCGATGATATAGAAGAAGTAGCCACCTATTGCCCGGCGGATTTCATTTTGAATGTAGTGCTGGATGATCACAAGAAAGTAGCCTACGCCGCAGCCGGCCATCCGGTGGCCGCTCATAGAAAGGCTTGCCATTTCCTGGACAGCTTGTACAAAGTGGAAATCGAAAAGCCGGCGGACGTGGTCATCGTCTCCACCGGCGGCTATCCGAAAGATATCAATTTGTATCAGGCCCAGAAATCCATCGACAATGCGAAGCACGCCGTGAAGAAGGGCGGCATCATGATCGTTTCCGCGGCTTGCCCTGAGGGCTACGGCAGCACCACCTTCGGCCGCTGGATCGAAACCTATGACAGCCCGGAGAAACGCATCGCCGCCATCCACGAGCACTTCGAGCTGGGCGGCCACAAGTCCGCGGCTCTCGCTCTGGTGCAGCAGAACGCAACCATCTATCTTGTCACCGACATGGACGACGCCCTGGTGACACAGGCAAACATGGTGCCCTTCCACAATCTCCAGGAAGCCGTAGACGCAGCCATGAAAGAAATGGGGGAGGCAGCCTCCTGCTACGTCATCCCCATCGGCGGGTCCACGCTTCCGATGACGAAGTAGTGGTTTAGTAATCAGTGGGCAGTGATCAGTGATTAGGGCGCATTTAATTGCACACCCATGATCGATGTTTTCCGCTATCGATTTAGAAATTAGTGATCAGTGGTCAGTGATCAGGACGCGTTTGACTTTTGGCGCATTGCTGCTATATGACTGTTTGCTGTTCGTGCTTGGCATAATGATACTGTCTCGAAAGGGAAAGCAGCTTAATGCGCCCTGATCACTGATCACTAAAATATAAAAAAACCTCACGGAGCGAATCACGTGAGGTTTTCTTTTGGTGGGCGATGACAGGATCGAACTGCCGACATTCTGCTTGTAAGGCAGACGCTCTCCCAGCTGAGCTAATCGCCCATGGTGACCTGTGGGGGATTCGAACCCCCGAACCCGCCGTGAAAGGGCGGTGTCTTAACCGCTTGACGAACAGGCCACTGGCTCCTGAAGCAGGGTTCGAACCTGCGACATCGTGATTAACAGTCACGCGCTCTACCGGCTGAGCTATTCAGGAATCGTACGTCGAGTACGTGAAATATCATACCAAAGGAGAATGGATTTTGCAAGTGGAAAAATTATTAAAGTTTTATGAATGGCGCTATGTAATTAGTGATCAGTGATTGGTGATTAGTGATCAGGGCGCGTTTGGCGCTGGAACGCACATATAGATACTGCCGCTATGATTACTCAGAAGCCAAATGTGTCCTGATCACTGCCCCCCTGTCTTACTGATTACTAAAACGATAGCAGCAAATGAGAAAAGTTGGACGGCAATCAAATGCGCCCTGATCACTGACCACTGATCACTAATTACTAAACCGATAGCCTAAAAAAGTGAAAATAAAAAAGCACTCAGGAGATTTCCTAAGTGCTTTCACATGGTGGGCGATGACAGGATCGAACTGCCGACATTCTGCTTGTAAGGCAGACGCTCTCCCAGCTGAGCTAATCGCCCATGGTGACCTGTGGGGGATTCGAACCCCC
>CAVEMF010000115.1:0-5996 GCA_963616715.1 Ruminococcus bromii
AATAAAAATTCTTATGATTTTTGAATCTTCGATTTAATCAGTGGTTCCCTAGACCTCTACCTCTTATTTTTCTTCCGGAAAAGGAGGCCATCCCATTTCTTTGCCGCCGATGATGTGGGCATGGAAATGGAAAACAGACTGGCCGGCTTTCTCGCCGGTATTCATGACCAGACGGAAGCCGTCTTCTTTGAGGCCTGCTTCTTCCGCGATTTTCTTCACGATCAGGAAGAAGTCTGCAAAGTTTTTGTTGTACTCTTCATCGAAAGCCAGGATGTTGTCCACATGGTGCTTCGGGATCAAGAGAATGTGCACCGGAGCCGCCGGCTCGATGTCTTTGAATGCGAACCAGTTTTCATCTTCATAGACTTTGGTGCTCGGAATTTCGCCTTCTGCGATTTTACAGAAAATGCAATCTGCCATAGTGTTGCCTCCTTATATTATAGAAATAAATGATGGTGGGTTAGTGATCAGTGATCAGTAATCAGTGATCAGGGCGCGTTTGCCGCTGCTGCTAACCCTGTGATGATTCCGCTAATGGATTAAGCAATCAGGGGTCAGCGATCAGGGGTCAGGGCGCATTTGACGCTGGTGCTAACCCGGTGATGATTCCGCCAGCGGATTAAGTAATCAAGGGTCAGTGATCAGTGGTCAGGGCGCGTTTTGGTGCATCCTCACTTACGCCCTTCGTCCGGTCTGGCCGCTTCCAAACCATTGAAGAGGACTTGCACGCATCGGCTCGTTTCGGTCAAACGCGTACTAATCACTAATCACTGATCACTAATTACTACCCCAACCAGCCCCTCATCGGTCACCTCTTCCACCTGTACCTCATACATATGTCCCCGCTCTACGCCTTCGCTTTGGATGGTGACGCGGATGTATTCGTCTGTGAGGCCTTCGTACCAGCCGTCTTTGATTTCTTCGGCCAGCACGTGGACGGTTTTGCCCAGGAACTGCGAGCGGTAGGCAAGAGCGATCTTGTCTTCCAGCTCTTGCACGCGGTGGACGCGGTCTTTCTTTACCTCATTGGATACCTGGTTTGGATAAGTAGCCGCCGGGGTGCCGGTGCGCTGGGAGTAGGGGAATACGTGGATGCCGGAGAATTGGATTTCCTTCAGCGTCTCCAAGGTTTCTTGGAAATTTTCCTCTGTCTCTCCCGGGAAGCCGACGATGAGGTCGGTGGTGAGCGCGAGGCCGGGGATTTTTTCTCGGAGCTCGGAAATCAGAGCCTTGTACTTCGGCAGCCGGTAGTGGCGGTTCATGCCTTTGAGAACGCTATCAGAGCCGGACTGGATCGGAAGATGCAAATGGCGGCACACCTTCGGCTCGTCCTGGATAATCTGAATCAGTTCTTCCGACAGCTCAACAGACTCGATGGAGCCTAAGCGGATACGGAGAAGATCAGGGATCTGCACCAATTCGGACACAAGCGTAGAGAGGGATGTGCCATCGTGGAGATCTTTGCCGTAATTTCCCAAGTGAATGCCGGTCAGCACCACTTCGCGATAGCCACGGGCCACGAGCTTTTTGATTTCTGCCACCGCGTCGGATTGTTTTCTGGATTTCAAACGGCCGCGAGCGTAAGGAATGATGCAGAAGGTGCAATAGTTATCACAGCCTTCCTGCACTTTGATGAAGGCGCGGGTCTTCACTTCCCCTTCGGGATCTACCTCCATATTTTCGAAGTCCTTCACCTTCATGATGTCGACCACTTCATTCAAAGGGCCGTCCGCATTTCTTGCAGCCTCTACATACTCTACAATCTTCGTGCGGTTTTGATGTCCTACGATGACATCGATGTCTCCCATCTGTTCAAAAACTTCGGGGGCCAGCTGCGCATAGCAGCCTGCTACGGCGATGACCGCCTTGGGATGGGCCCGGCGGATACGGCGCACCATCTGTCTGGATTTCCTGTCACCCACGCTGGTGACAGAGCAGGTATTGATGACGTACACGTCCGCATCGTCACCCTCTGCCGGGGCGTAGCCATTTCGAATGAAAAGGGTACGCATCGCGTCGCTGTCATACTGATTGACCTTGCAGCCAAGGGTAATGAAGGACACGGTCTTCTGAGTTTCTACATTTTTATTTTCCATGGTTTCTATTATAGCACAAGACGTCGTTATTAGGGATGGGAGGTTCGTTAGCAGTGATTAGTGATCAGTGGTCAGTGGTCAGTGATTAGTGATCAGTGATCAGGACGCGTTTGGCTGCTGCCTCATTTTCATTACTACCGTTCTCGAATTTAGTAGTCGGTAGTCGGTGGTCGGTAGTCGGGACGCGACTTTCCAAACTTGCGGCGCTTTTTAATTTGTGCGCCGCACCTCCACTCCTCACTCCTCACTCTTCGCCAAGCCCCCCCGCCCTCCGGGCACCCCCCTTCCAGAGGAAGAGGGTAAAGGCAATGAAAAAAGAGCCATGCAAGTCAATGCACAGCTCTTTTGTATTTCAAAAATTATTCAATGATCATGAGGAGGTCAGCGGACTCGATACGCTGTCCTGCTTTCACGTGGATTTCGCTGACGATGCCATCGATCGGAGCGGTGATGGTGGTTTCCATCTTCATGGCTTCGGTGACGATGACCGGATCGCCCTTCTTTACAGAAGAGCCCTTGTCTACCAGGAGTTTCACCACGGAGCCGGAGAGGGTCGCACCCACTTCGCCGGGGATATCCTTGTCGGCTTTTCGAGAAGCATTCGCGGACTCTGCGACATGAGCGTCATGGACTTTGATTTCGCGAGGCATGCCGTTCAGCTCGAACTGCAGCTCTCTATTGCCTTCGCTATCCGGTTTGGTTACGTTGTCCAGTTTCACCAGGAGCATCTTGCCTTCTTCGATGTCGATGCGGATTTCTTCGCCCGGTCTCATGCCGAAGAAGTAGGTCGGGGTGTCGAGGAGGGACAGGTCGCCGTACTTATGATAGCGTTCCATGTAGTCGCTGAATACTTTCGGATAGATGCAGTAGGAGGAAACGTCTTCTTCGCGGGTGGGGATGTGTTTTTCTTTCATTTCCATCTTCACTTCTTCGAAGTCCACATCTACCGGCTGGCTTTCCAGATGCGGAGCCTGGCCGCGGAGGATGATCTGCTGCAGTTTTTCCGGGAATCCGCCATAAGGAGTGCCCAGTTTGCCGTCGAAGAAATCCACGACGGACTGCGGGAAGTCCAGGGTGTCACCCTTTGCGTAGATGTCTTCTTCGGTCAGATGGTTCTGTACCATGAAGAGGGTCATGTCGCCTACCACTTTGGAGGACGGGGTGACTTTGATAATATCGCCAAACATCATGTTCACTCTCGCGTACATGCGGCAAACTTCCGGCCACTGGTCGCCAAGGCCCACAGCGGTGGCCTGCTGGCGCAGGTTGGAGTACTGTCCGCCAGGCATTTCATGCTGGTAGAGAGTGGTATTTGGGTTCGCCATCTTCGCATCCACGCCAGCATAGTAAGGACGGACGCTCTGCCAGTAGCGGTCGATGGTTTCCAATGCTTCGATATCGAGCTTCGGCTGGCGCGGGTTGTTCTGCAGCGCATAGTACATGGAGGTCATGGACGGCTGGCTAGTGCCACTGGAGAGGGCGCTTGTCGCCACGTCCAAGATGTCTACGCCGGCTTCCACAGCCTTTGCATAGGTGTAAATGCTGCAGCCGCCGCCTTCGTGGGTGTGCAGGTGGATCGGCAGATCTACCGCATCTTTGAGAGCGGAAATCAGCGCATAAGCAGCTTCCGGTTTCAAGAGGCCGGCCATATCTTTGATGGCGATGATGTTCGCGCCGGCATCCTGCATCTGCTTCGCCAGGTCGGTGTAGTACTGGAGGGAATATTTCTGGCGCTTCGGATCCATGATGTCGCCGGTGTAGCAGAAGCAAGCTTCGGCGAGCTTTTCTTTCTTGCGGACTTCGTCGATGGTGACGGTCATATGGTTCAGCTGGTTCAGGCAGTCGAAGATACGGAATACATCAACGCCATTGTCAGCGGCCTGGTCAATGAAGTGGCGCACCACATTTTCCGGATAGTTGGTATAGCCGACGGTGTTCGCACCGCGGGTGAGCATCTGGAAGAGGATATTCGGTGCTGCTTTTCTCATCTGACGCAGTCTTTCCCATGGGCTTTCGTCCAGGAAACGGTACGCTACGTCGAAGGTCGCGCCGCCCCAGTTTTCGAAGGAGAAGAGCTGCGGCACATGAACAGCGGTGTAATGGATGGCATTCATGATGTCGTGGGTTCTCACGCGAGTAGCTAAGAGAGACTGGTGCGCATCGCGGTAAGTGGTGTCCATGAACATGACTTCCTTCTGGTCCATGACCCACTTGGAGAATTTTTCCGGTCCCATTTCATCCAAAAGCTGGCGGGTGCCTCTCGGTGCTTCTTCTTTGTCTGCATCGAGAACCGGCGGGACTGCGAAATTCGGCTTGTCCTGGTGGCCGGCGCCGGCATAGCCATTGACGGTGATTTCACCGATATAGGACAGGAGCTTGGTGCCGCGGTCGGAAATCATATCCGGTTCCTGCAGGAGCCACGGATTTCTATCGATGTAGTTCACATCGCACAGGCCTTCCTGGAAATCGCGGGTGCGCAGCATGTTCTGCAGGAAATAAATATTGGTCTTGACGCCGGAAATGCGGAATTCATCCAGGCAGCGGAGCATCTTGTGGATGGTTTCCTTCGCATGGAGCGCATGGGCGGTGACTTTGACGAGCAGGGAATCGTAGTACGGCGTGATGACTGCGCCGGTATACGCGGTGCCTGCATCGAGACGGATGCCCGGGCCGCCGCCACTGCGGTATGCAATGATTTTGCCGGTGTCAGGCATAAAATTATTCTGCGGATCTTCGGTGGTGATACGGCACTGGATAGCCACGCCTTTGTACCAGATTTCATCCTGCTGACCGATTGCGATTTCCGGTCCATCCAAGGCGTAGCCTTCGGCGATGAGGATCTGGCTCTTTACAATGTCCACATTGGTGATCATTTCGGTGACGGTATGTTCTACCTGTACACGCGGGTTGACTTCGATGAAATAGAAATGCTTTTCATCCTGGTCTACCAGGAATTCTACGGTACCGGCGTTGATGTAGTTCACGTTCTTCATCAGTTTCACGGCAGCGTCGCAAATTTCTTTGCGGAGCTGCTGCGGGAGCGACCAAGCCGGAGCCATTTCGATGACCTTCTGGTGACGGCGCTGGATGGAGCAGTCACGTTCGAAGAGGTGGATCACATTGCCATGTTCATCGCCCATGACCTGTACTTCGATGTGCTTCGGGTTCATGATGCATTTTTCTACATACACTTCATCATCGCCGAAAGCCATCTTCGCTTCGGAGCGCGCGCGGTTATAGGCTTCTTCCAAGTCTTCCATGCGGTCTACATTTCTCATGCCGCGTCCGCCGCCGCCATTGACGGCTTTGATCATGACCGGGAAACCGTAGGTCTCAGCGAAAGCTTTCACTTCAGAGAAATCATGGACCGCGCCATTGGTGCCGGGGATCATGGGGATCTGGGCCTTCTCTGCCTGGATGCGGGCATTGACCTTGTCACCGAACATGATGAGGTGCTCTACCTTCGGTCCGATGAAGATGATGCCTTCCTCTTCGCAGCGGCGGGCCAGCTTCGCATTTTCAGCCAGGAAGCCGTAGCCCGGATGGATGGCATCTACATCATGCTCTTTACAAATACGAATGATGTCTTCGATGTCCAGGTACGCATCGATAGGCTTATCCCCTTCGCCGACCAAGTACGCTTCATCCGCACGGTTGCGGTGAAGGGACAGGATATCTTCTTTGGAATAAATAGCCACGGTACGAATGCCCATTTCACTGCAGGCACGGAATACGCGGATCGCAATCTCACCGCGGTTTGCTACCAGGACTTTACGAATTCGTCTCATGAAATTCACCCTCACAATAAAAAAGAATGATACAAATCATTCGGATACGCTTCTTTGCGTTTGATAGTACCATTTTACTAGCGCCATGAAGAAAATTCAATAGCCCCTAATG
>CAVEMF010000116.1:0-5950 GCA_963616715.1 Ruminococcus bromii
ATGAATCACGGATTCTCTGCCTTCCCTCTTGGAAAATGATATAATGCAAGGGAAAGAGAATTTGGATTTCTAAAAAGCGGAAGGAGGGGAAGGCTGTGAGTCTTTTGTTTGTCGAGGGCGTTCGCTTCGAGTGGGATCGGCTGGATTCCTATAGTTATGTGAGACATATCGAAGCGCTTAAAGGCCTCCGGGAAATCGATTTCCAAAGTCCTGTCACCTTTTTTATCGGAGAAAATGGAAGCGGGAAATCTACATTATTGGAAGCGCTAGCGATCACCCAGGGCTTCAATCCGGAAGGTGGCACGAAAAATTATTGTTTCACCACCTTTGACAGCCATTCGGATCTCCATGAGGCTCTGCGCGTGCTGAAAGGATATCGGAAAGAGAAAGGCGGCTATTTCTATCGGGCCGAAAGCTTTTACAATGTGGCGACCCAAGAGCTGGAGTATTCCGGTCCCACATTTTCTAAGCGCTATCACGAGAAGTCTCACGGAGAAAGCTTCCTCTCAGTGATGCAAAATTATTTGGAGCCGGATGAATTATATTTCTTCGACGAACCGGAAGCCGCTCTCTCGCCGCAGCGGCAGCTGACGCTCCTTTTGGAAATTAATCGGTGTGCGAAGGAGGGCTCTCAATTTTTCATCGTCACCCACTCGCCCATTCTCCTAGGCCTTCCCGGCGCGGATATCTTCACCTTTGGTGATGGCCGGATTCATCGCTGCGAGTATGAAGAAACAGAAAGTTATCAGGTGATGGAAATGTTTATCAATCATAGAGAACGGATGCTGGAAGAGCTTTTGTCAGAGTGAGAAAGGAAATCGGATATGCTGCAAGTATTTGATGCAGAAAATAAAAAGGCAGATGTGGTAGATATTGAAGCGGCGTTTTCAAGGCTTGAGATCCCGATGATGGATTCTGTGCAGCATATGATCCAAGCCATCGATGAAGGGCAAATGGTAGACACGGCGACCTTTAAGGATCGCTTTGGCGTGACGCTCTATCTGTCTGAACTTAGCACAGGCTGCAAGGCTGCGATTTGTGCGGTCTTGCTAAAAAACAAAACCATCGATCTGCAGGAGTGCGGACTCAATGCGCGAGATGCGATTTTTAATTATTGCGAAGAGGGGAAGATTTTGCTCCACGATTTTGGCGTGACCATCGTGGATGCTCACACACGGCAGTCTCCCATTTCCTATGCTGGGAAATTATTTACCATCGACGAGTTTAATGAGGCGGTACTATGATCCAATTTATTGCTATGAATCGGAAGGTGTCCATAGACCTGGCGCCGGGGCTTTACAATTTTCATCCGGCCTCTGCTACGGGAAAGACATTGCTTTTGAAAATGGTGAAGTCTATTGGCGAAAAGGATAAGCTGGCCATCACTTACCATGATTTGGTTATGGGATTGGACTTGGATAAAGTCATTGCGGGAAAGCCAAAGCTTTTGATTCTTGATCGATTTGATTTGTACGATGAGAATGCAGAGAAGCTGGAGAAGCTCAAGGAAGCCGATTGTATTACCTTGGTGGACTACAAGACCGAGAGAAATTTCTGTGACTTCGATGACACCTGCTTTGTGACATTGGGAAAGAATCAGCTGGAGGTGTCATTGTGAGATACCTTTTTGAAGACAAGGCCGATGATTCTTTATCCAAGCTATTTCGTTATTCCTTACCTGAATCGGTGCAGCATTTCATTATGTATGCCAATGGCAATGGGAATTTTCAGAGGAAAGCGGAAGAGCTATTGCAGCTGGGAGAAATCGTGATCGTTATCCTTGATACAATCCCTGCTAACAAATCGATTCGCGATATTTATATTTCTCTGAGAAGGCTTTCGAGGCAGTATGACTACCACTTAGTGGTATGGAATATCTTATGCGCAGAATATTATTTCATTCGCTCCTTTGGTGGAAATAGAAATCTTCGTGCTTTTGAACATGATATGGATTTTGAAATCGTGGAAGGCGTGCTTCCTTATAAGGACTCAATGCTTATTCAAACAGAGGAGGATCGCGCTTTCACGAAAACTTTTGAAAAATTTTGCAAATTGTATGTAATGAAAAATGGTGGCGAGTGCGTGTATCCCGAAAATTTCTTTTTTGAGGATGACTGCCAATGCACCACGAACTGTTTGCGAATGTCCTTGCATGAGAAGTCTGATGCCTATCGAGAGTCCTATGATTTCTCTTTGGACTGTTTGGAAGCTCTGGATGAAGCATGGCATATTCATAGGCAGCTTTTGCGGATTACAAACGAGGCTATCGAAAGATATAACCAGGCCGGATATCTAAGAATAAAAGCGTATCCGCCAATCAGATAGATTGCCGGTGTGACATCGCAGTCAAATGCGTCTCGACCACCGACTACCGACCACTGACTACTGTGCAGATAGCCGTAACATCTTTATGTATGCACTGGCGTCAAAAGTGCGGGGACTACCGACCACCGACCACCGACTACTACTACATTTCCCCCACGAAAAAGTCCTTGAAAAGAGCGGATTTTTCTCATATAATTTCTTTAACAGTAGGCAGTAGGCAGTAGGCAGTAGGCAGTAGGCAGTAGGCCTTTTGCGCCCTTTTTGCGTGCAGCTCTCACTTCCTTTCTGCCGAAAAATAATAATAACAATGAGGTACGCATTTTATTTTATTTTTCTTGGGGGGAGAGAACTATGGGACTGCTTTGGGTAGACTACGAGCTCGAGTATCGCGAATTGGCGGAGAAGGCCTTTGAGTGTCAGCGGACGGCGCAGAAGGCGCTCTTCGACCGCATGACCCGCCGCCGGTACAATATCATTCATCGAGATACACGCTACAATGTGGATTTCCTATACACCGCATATATGATGAAAGATGCGCAGATCCTGAATCAGTATATGCTGTGGGTGTATCAGATGATGGTTTCGATTTTTAAAGATAAATCAAAGGAGGATGTATGCCGCTATACCGTGGGTCACCTGGGCTTCATCCGTGAGGCAGTGCAGCTGGTGGTAAGCGATGATAAGAAGGCGGCACTGGATGCGCTCTTGGCAGAGGCGCAGGATTACGTGACGGCCCACGCTAGCGAGAGCGTGCCTTTGATGAAGAAGCCATCGCGCTATGAAAAGGAAATCGAAACGTACATGCAGAGCCTTTTCGAAAGAAATAGCCGCCGCTCTTTCTACTTGGTGGATCAATTTGCAAAGAGCGGCATTCCCATCAATGATATATATGTAGAAATATTGGCCGAGAGCATGCGGCGGGTGGGCGAGCTGTGGCACACCATGCAGATCACCGTGGACGAGGAGCATTACTGCACCTCGGTGACCCAGATGGTCATGTCCCAGCTCTATCCCATCATTTTTGAAAAGGAACGGAAAAATAAACTCATCCTCTGCGCTTGCCCAGGCAGCGAGCTGCACGAAATGGGTGCCCGCATGCTGACCGACGTCTTTGAAAACGAAGGCTGGGATAGCATGTACCTTGGCGCTGCTGTGCCGGTGGACGCGCTGCTCTCTTCCATTCGTGAAAACCATCCGGATTTGGTGGCCCTGGCAGTCACCATGCCGCAGCATTTGATCGAGTGCCGCGAATTGGTAGAGGAAATCCGCAAGGAATTCCCGCAAATGAAAATCGCCGTAGGTGGCCGCGCCTTCCTCTCTACCCAGGGCATGTGGAAGACCTGGCCCATCGATTACTACGCGGAGAATGCGAATGAGCTTCTGGCGCAGGTGGGGAAGTGAGATGAAAAACGCTGGGGGCTTAGTAATTAGTGATCAGTGATCAGTGATTAGGACGCGCCTTTCGCTTCGACTAACAACCACTAATTCCTGATCACTGACTACTAAATCCCTGATCACTAATCACTGACCCCTGATCACTAAACCGCTATCCGTTATTCCCGCTTACATTCCGAGGTGTCCCATGAGTCAAAGTATTTTCCTATGTGACCGCATGTGGAATATTTCCCGTGTGCTGCACCAGTCTACGCAGTACACGGTCTACGAAGGCGACAACTTAAAAGATCTGACCCCGGATGCAAAGGAATTGGAGCCGGCGGAGGATTTCGCCAGCGCGCGGCAGAGCATTGTATTTCTACGGATCGAGGAAAGAGACGAGGCGACGCCGACGGTGGTGTATACCTACCCTTCCTATTTCCTGGTGGTCCTGGCCTTTTTGGAAGACACGAAGGATTTCAAAGCCTTCATGGATTGCTGCATCCGCAGTCTCACTTGGGCCGATGAAAATTTGAAGGCGCCTTATGAAAATGATTTCTACCGTCTGCAAGTGTTGAATAACCAACTGGTGAACCAGGAGCGGGCGCTGATGAAGACGAACCAGCGGCTTAGCCGCCTCCTGAACGACGTGCGAAGCGCCAATGATACCATCGCCCTCTTGGAGCGCGATGAGCTGACGGAATTTTATTGGCGCGCGCCATTTCTGAAGCGGGCCGATGAGCGGATGAAGGCGGCGCCGGATCGCTGGTTTGATATGATTACCTTGGACCTCACGCGGTTCCGCATGGTGAATGAGCTTTTCGGGCGCAAGGAAGGAGACCGGATGCTGACGCAGCTGGCCATGTTCCTGGTGGGACTGGATACGGAGAACGCGGGGCTCTTCGCCCGCGCTTCGTCTACCACCTTTTATATACTCATGCCGGCGGAGAAAGAATTTTATAAGACGTTGGAAATAGAGCTTCCTCATTTCTTTGAAAATTACCCGCTGCCAAATCATGTGCAGAGCCATATGGGCGTGGCAAAGCGGGATCCGGCGGAGGGGCTCACGGCAGAGCAGCTGAGCGACCGGGCGCGGATTGCTTTGGAATCCGTGAAGAAGCAGGGCGAAGCCACGGCCGTTTTCTATGATTGCGCGTTGAAAAAAGAGTTGTATAGAAATCACCAGCTCCTGGACCTAGCGCCGGAGGCGGTGAAGAGCGGGCAGTTCCGCATGTATTTGCAGCCGAAGGTGGATATGGGCGACGGCCATGTGGTAGGCGCTGAGGCGCTCATCCGTTGGGTGCATCCGAAGCTGGGCCTCATCCCGCCCATGCAGTTCATTCCGCTCTTAGAAGAGGAAGGTCTCATCTATGAGGTGGATCAATACATTTGGCGTAAGGCGGCTGAGATGCTTCATGAGAGAAAGCGCTTGGGTCGCCCGGCTCGTCCCATCTCCGTCAATGTGGCGAGAAATGATTTGTACCGGAAGGACCTGGTGGATGTCTTCCGAAATATTTTGGCCACCTACCAGATCGAAGCGCCGCTGCTCCACTTGGAGGTGCTCGAGCGCTCCTACGTGAAAGACTCCAGCGCCATCCTGCCGGTCTTGAAAGAACTAAGGGAGCTGGGCTTCGTGGTGGAAATGGACGACTTTGGCACCGGCGAGTCATCGCTGGCCATGCTGGCCGATATGCCGGTGGATATTTTGAAGCTGGACCGCGCGTTTCTCTTGAAGGCCTTGGCCGACAAAAGGCACACCGAAGTGATTCGCGGCATCGTCCACATGGCAAAGGTGCTGGACCTGGGCATCATCGCCGAAGGTGTGGAGAATGAGGAGCAAAGAAAACTCCTCCTCTCCCTGGGCTGCCACTTCGCCCAAGGTTTCTACTACGGGAGACCGGAGCCCGCCGATTTCTTCTTGGAAGTGAAATAAGGAAACCCGCCAAGCATGTGAGCGTGCTTGGCGGATTTTTTGTGGTCGGTAATCGGTGGCCGGGCTCACGAAGCTGCTGCCCCACTACCGTGAACCGTTTACCGTATAACCGTTCATCGCGTATACTACCGATTACGAGCCGTGAGGAGATAGATTCTTGCACAGAAAATTATATCGCTCCATGGCTCGCCACCGGTAAAAGAACTGGTTAACGGTTACACGGTAAACGGATAACGGTAGTGGGGAAGCAGCTAAACGCGCGCTGATTTTTAAAATTGGCGGCGCTTCCCGATTTGTGCGCCGCACCTCCCCCTGACC
>CAVEMF010000117.1:0-5946 GCA_963616715.1 Ruminococcus bromii
CTGCTAGTCAGCTAGAGGAACATTGCGACAACAGCAGAGTGCGTTCCGCAATTAAAGGAAGTGACAAATACTTTGCTGTCCGCTAACTGCGCAAGCTCGGCGTATGGCGTTCATTGGCAAGTTTGTGCAGTAGCCGACCAGCAGCTAGCAGCTAGCAGCCAGAGGCGACATCGACATGTTTGCGCCAGCGGTATCAACACCAGTCTCCTAGAATAAAAACGCCCACACGGGGCGCTTTATTATTTCACAAATTTCCTGAGCACCGCGTAGAGCCGGTGGAGGTCCAGGGGCTTGGGGAGGTGTTCGTTCATGCCGGCAGCTTTGGACTTGGCCGCGTCTTCGGCGAAGGTATTGGCGGTCATGGCCACGATGGGGAGCTTTTCGATGTGCGGCATGGGGAGTGCGCGGATGGCGCGGGTGGCTTCGTAGCCATTGAGGTTTGGCATCTGGATATCCATCAGGACCAGGTCGTACCAATCCGCCGGATGGCTCTTCACCATGTCCACGGCGATCTTCCCGTCCTCTGCGGTCTCGATGGCAGCACCGGTGATGGCCAGGATTTCTACAGCGATCTCAGAGTTGAGGGCATTGTCCTCCACCACCAGGATGCGCTTGCCGGAGAGCTTTGGCACCTCGCAGGCGGTAGGTTTGGGGGCCTCCAGCTTCAGCACCCTGGAGAGCAGCGTCATCATGCGAGAGCGGTAGAAAGGCTTCGCTGTGATTTCCGTGATGCCGGCGGCCAGGGCGTCCTCTTCGATGGAGGCGTACTCGTAGGCGGTCATGAGGATGATGGGGAGGTCCGGGCCCACCAGCTTTCGGAGGAGCCGAGCGGTGGAGAGGCCATTCATGCCCGGCGTCTTCCAGTCCAGGAAAATGAGAGAGAATGTCTCGCCACTTTCCACATGAGCCAGGGCTTCCTCACCGGTGGTGACAAAGCAAGTCTCCACGCCGATTTCCGACAGGAGATGGACCGTGTTCTCGCCGCAGTCCACGTCATCGTCCACCACCAGGACCGGATGCACCAGCTTGGCTTTCATTTCTTCCAGCCGGTCCTCCACCAAAGGCAGCGTGCAGGTGACTGTGACCCGCGTGCCTTTACCCGGGGCGCTTTCGATATGGATGTGGCCGCCCATGAGGGAAATAATATTTTTCACGATGGCCATGCCCAGGCCGGTACCGGGCACCTGGGTGATGCGCTTGTCATCGGCGCGGGTGAAGGGATCGAAGAGCACCTTCTGGAATTCTTCGCTCATGCCTATGCCGTCATCTTCCACGGTGAATTCGTAGGAGCCCCTGCCGGAGGCGTGGGGGAGCTGGCGCAAGGTGAGAAGGATGTGGCCGCCATCGGGGGTGTACTTGATGGCGTTCGATAGGAGATGGAGGAGCATCTGCTTGATGCGCACCGCATCGCCCTGCACGATTTCATTATGAAGCTCTCGCACGTGCACCAGGAAATGGTGGCTATGCGCGGCCATTTCCGGTTTCACACTATCGGTGACGTCGTCGATGAGATCCGGCAGTCGGAGTTCTTCCTCTGCCAGTCGCATCTCGCCGCCTTCGATGTGGGTCATGTCCAATATTTCATTGATGAGCCCCAAGAGATAGCGACTGGAGCGGGAAATTTTATGCAAGCATTTCCGGACCTGCTTCGGGTCGTCGATATAGCTCTCTGCCAGCGCCGTCATACCCATGATGGCATTCATAGGCGTGTGGATGTCGTGGGAAATATTGGAAAGGAAATCGGTCTTCGCGCGGCTCGCTTTCTCCGCTGCTGCGTAGGCGGCTTCCAGCGCTTGGCGGGATTGGATTTCCTGTGTACGCTCCTTGGTCACGTCTTCTACCATGCACAGCACGTCCTTCAAGAGGCCTTCGCCGGTCCAGGAAATCGGTGTCAGTGTGGCCATGTAGAAGGCGTTTTCATCCTTGGCGCAGTACTCGAAGCGGTAAACGTCCTTCGGTCCCTTCAGATGTTTGCGCAAGTGAGAGACGGATAGGATTTCCGCAAAGCCTATGTCTGTGCTTACTACATGGAAAAGCCGGCTCAGTCGATCGATCAAGTCGTCTATGGTGCCGGAGGACGGTTCATTCTCTGTGCAGCCGCTGTAGATGCGGTAGGTGCCTTGCTCCAGGTCGCCGGTGCTGAATTTCCGCACCGTCTTCGCCGCGCCATCCAAGAGGAGAGACATGGCGTCGTTCTCGCGGTGGAGCTCTGCCAGCTTCATCGCTTCCTCCTTCGTCTCCGTCACGTCGCGGATGTAAGCGATCACATGGCGCAAATGATCCATATGGTCATCGCAGAAAACCACCGTCCGCACCCAACGAAGCTCGCCATCCACATAGATGCGATACTCCGCATTGATTTCCTTCTGGCCATCGGCAAACTTCTTCTGGATGTAAGCGCGGTCAAAGAGCTTCTTCGCTATGTCTCGGTCCTCCGGATGCACCCAGCGGGCCACATAGGCGGACACCATGTCGTCCCAGGAGGCGCAGAGCTCTTCCTTTGCGAGGAGCGAGCGGTCGCCCTTCAAAGAGTCGAAACTATTTCCTACCAGGTCCACATAGTACTCTGAGTAATTCGCCGACGTGAAAGCCTGGTGGAAGGCGTCGATGCGCTGCGCCTTCTCGCGAAGCCTCTTTTCCTCGTCGATATCCATCAGGATCCCCGCCATGCGATAAGGCGTCCCGTCCATGCGGCGGGTCATTTCCCCTTTGGACCGCACCCACAGGTAAGACCCATCGGCGCGGCGGGTGCGATACTCCACATCATAGCGCATGGACCCGGTCTTATCCTCCATGACCATGCGGATCCGATTCTCCACATAGCTCCGGTCCGCCGGATGGACCGTACTGAAAAGGTAAGCGATATTGTTCGGCATGTCCAAGATATCGTGATAGCCCAGCATGCGCCGAAGCTCGTGGCTTACGGACATCAGAGTGAGCTTTCCGGCGGCGTCGAAATTCATGTACCACATGCCGCCGTCCATGGCGTCAGACACCAAGTGGAGATTTTCATAATGCCAATCCACCCGCACCGACAAGAGCCACATCTTATCGCCCACGCCATTGATGGAGTCGGACTTGTACATGCTCACATGAAGCGGCACCTCTTCGCTATTCACCATCATCCCTTCGCCGCTGCCATGGATCAAAGGAAATCGATCCGCTGCGAGGAAGGACTGGTTCTCCCCATAAAAGGCATGCAAAAGCGAGCCATCCACCCGGTCCATGAACTCCTCGTAAGAGAAACCCAGGAGCGCCAGGAAATAATCGCTCACCTTGGTGATGGATAGCTTCTCGTCATAGTGCCCCGCCAGAAATCCCACCGCATGGTTGCAGCTCACATTCTCGCGAATGGCGATCAGATTTTCCTCCGTCAATTCGATCGCATTGGCAGAGTATATGCTCTCATGAAATTTTGGGCTCATGATGGGAGGCCTCCTTGAAATAGGGTAGTTGTTTAGTGATCCGTAATCGGTAGTCGGTGGTCGGGGCGCGTTGGGCGGCGATAGATGGAGGTGCCTGCCTATGCGCGTGTCCCGAGCCGCAGCTCTGTCACGTATCCTTAAAGAATTTTCGGTATATTTATTCTCCCATTATATATACCTTATGGCCAGTGAGTCAATGATAAGTGTGGGGGATATGAGGAAATAGGAAGCCATGAAAGCATACCGGTTGAGTGACGAATCGTGCGCGAAAGTCTTTGGGAATGGGGGCAAGGGTCAGGGGTCAGGGGTCAGGGGGTGGTGCGCCGCACAAATTATAAGGCGGCGCATATGTAAGGGCGAAGCCCACCGCTTTTACCCACTTCCTCTGGAAGGGGGAGGGCCCGAAGGGCGGGGGTTAGCCTGGAAGAAGGTGCCGAAGGGCGGACGATGCGAAAGGGCTTTTCAAAAACTCACGCCGCTTTTTAATTTGTGCGGTGTACCACCCCTTGAACCCCGACCCCTGAACCATGAACCCATTTAGAAAAACTTCTGCATACTACTTGTCACTCAAGTGGTATACTTTCAAGCTTACCCTGCGTTCACAATCTCACTTCTTGCTCGTGCTATAATGAGGCAATGAAAGAAGAAAGGCCCGATCACCGACCACTGACTACTAATCACTGACCACTAATCACTGACCACTGACCCCTGATCACTAATCACTGATCACTGACCACTAATTACTACCCCGGAGGAGATTCTAAATGAAAGAAGAACTGGATGTACTATTTGATTTCTTTCGAGAAATCGACAAAGAAAAATTGATCGAGCGCAAGACCTACGTGACCGATGCCACCCGCTGGGAGACCGACGCAGAGCACGCCTGGCACATGGCCATCATGACCATCCTGCTTGCGGACTATAGCAATGAGCTCATCGACGTGCTGAAGACCGTGACCATGCTCCTCATCCACGACCTGGTGGAAATCGACGCGGGCGATACCTACGCCTACAGCGACGTGCCCAAGGCCGCGCAGCACGAGCACGAAGAAAAAGGCGCGGCCCGTCTCTTTGGCATGCTCCCCAAGGACAAAGGAGAGAAGCTCTACCATTTGTGGATGGAATTTGAAGAAGGAAAGACCGCCGAAGCGAAATTCGCCCACGCCATGGATAACATCCAGCCCATGATGCTGAATGCCCACACCGGCGGCAAAGCCTGGAAAGAATTCGGCGTGACCCTCTCCAAAATCCAAAAGCGAAATGAAATCACGCCCCAAGGCTCTGAAACCCTGTGGGCCTACGCGAAAGAAAAAATCATAAAGCCCTATGTGGAGAATGGGGCGATAAAGAAATAGGCGCAGCCCTCTTCTCTGAAGAGAGTACCCAAAGGGCGGGCGATGCAAACTCGTGGTCGGTGGTCGGGGTAGTCGGGGGGTTAGAGCGTTTGCCGCTAGTGCATACATGCCGATGTCGCTCCTAGCAGCCAGCAGCCAGAGGCTACGCCACTATGCGCGCATTGGCGGTAGCAGCACAACCGTCCCGACCACCGACTACTCCCACCGTCATCCCGAGCGAAGCCGAGGGATCCATTCAGCACTAGCCCTTTGCATGCCCACGGTCACGATTCTTCTGCGCGGACTCCTTTCGCATCACGCCAAGCTTTCATCGAAGGCTTTTCCGTTTCCTGCTACTGCTGGATAGATCCTTCGACTACGCTCAGGATGACAGGCAAGAGAAGCGGATGAGTCAGTTGTCATGCGTGCCGCTACTGCACGCCTTCGGCGCATAACCAGCACTAGCCCAAAGCATGCCAGCTGCCTCATCCGCTTCCCCACGCTGTCATCCCGAGCGTAGCCGAGGGATCCATTCCGCACTAGCCCTATACTCGCCCTCTGCCTCATCCGCCTCCCCCGTTTCGTCATCCCGAGCGTAGTCGAGGGATCCATTCAGCGCTAGCCCTTTGCATGCCCGCGGTCACGGCTCTTTCGTGCGGACTCCTTTCGCATAGCATCAAACTTTCATCAAAAGTTTTTCCCTTTCCCGCTATGGGGGATAGATCCTTCGGCTTCGCTCAGGATGACAGACAAGAGAAGCGGATGAGTCAATTGGCATGCTTGCCACTACTGCACGACTTCGGCGCATAGCCAGCACTCCCCCAAAGCATGCCAGCTGACTCACCCGCTTCCCCCGCGCTGTCATCCCGAGCGCAGCCGAGGGATCCATCACCGATAGCAGTGTGCATACAGAGCCGACTCGAAAGCTAAGCGCGTCCCGACTACCGACCACCGACTACTAACCATCGACTACCGACTACTCCCACGCCGTCATTCTAGTTTACAAAAATTTTATACCCCAACCGCATCAAAAGGATAGCACGACTTAAGGATGTTGTAATATAATAAAACACATATATTATAAAATCTTGTTTTCTATACCTGGGAAAGGCAAAGATAGAGAGGAGACATGGAATGAAAAGAAAGAGCATGAGAGATAGTATGCTGAGAGCGGCGGTGGCGCTAGC
>CAVEMF010000118.1:0-5899 GCA_963616715.1 Ruminococcus bromii
CTGAATAAAAATTCAAGAATGATTTTTGAAAACGATTTAATCAGCGCTTCCCTAGTGGTCAGTGATCAGTGATCGGGGCGCGTCTGACGGTATTTTCATCTGGGACGATAGAGCTATTCCTCGAATGGGAAAGCAGGTATATGTGTCCTGATCACTAATTACTGATCACTAATCATTAGGGAACCACTGATTAAATCGAAGATTCAAAAATCATAAGAATTTTTATTCATAGCTTCGTCAAGAAAATCCTTAAATAGCTCGCTATTCGCGGATTTCCTTTCCTCGCTCTGAATAAAAATTCAAGAATGATTTTTGAAAACGATTTAATCAGCGCTTCCCTAGTGCGTACATGGAGATGCCGCGGCTATCGGTTTTAGTGATCAGTAGTCAGTGATCAGTGATCAGGACGCGTTTAACCTCGGCGCACACATACAGGTGATACCACAATGTGTGAATGGCGCCAAATGTGCCCTGATCACTAATCACTGATCACTAATCACTAATCACTAATCACTGATCACTAACCACTAATCACAATCTCTTCAGCATATTGATCGAATCATACAGGAGTGCTGTGCCACCGGCCATGCCTGCGCCGGCTACTGCGATACCGGCGGCAAGACCTACCGGGTTGCAGGTAGCGATCAAAACACCGCCGAGCGCAAGGCCGCCGGCGAAAGCGCCTATGCCGGCCACGCATCCGGCGATGCAGGCGAGCTTCTGGCCGATATTATCAAACAAGCCGGAGAAAGACCAGCCGCCCACCACACTATCAAGCATCTCATCAGCCAGCACGGTTTTATCATCCGAGAAATAATGAGCCACCTGCTGGAAGAGTTTTTTGAAATCCTCAAAAGCCACCTTCACGAAACGCTTGGTGATTTCATACATGTCCTCCACCGACTTCGCTGCCTCCACGACCCGCATCATCGCCGCATCCTGCTCCATAGCCGCCACGAAATCATCCATCCCGGCCTTGATCTTTTCATTCTCCATCACTTCATCGATGGTCATTGCCTCTGCCATGATAGTCCTCCTTTTTAGAAATACAGGGAAGCTTCTTGTTCCTTATACGTGGTGGGGAAGGAAATATTACAATTTTTAGTAATCAGTGATTAGTGATCAGTGATCAGGGCGCATTTGGCTGCTTTCCCACTACCGTGAACCGTTTACCGTGTAACCGTTTACCGACTCTTTTACTGATGACGAGCCATGGAGTGATATACCTTCTGTGCAAGAGGTTATCACCTCACGGCTCGCTAGCAGTAGCATGCACGGTTAACGGTTATACGGTAAACGGTTACACGGTAGTGAGGCAGCAGTCAAATGCGCGAGGGCTACCGACTACCAAACGAAAAGGCGACGCCTTCGCGCCGCCCTATCCCTCTATTACATATGCTGCAGTTTCGTATGGTTTTCCCGGAGCATCTGCGCGCCGCCTACCAGGCCCGCAGCCGCGACCGTGATGCCGGCGCCTACGCCCACCGGGCCGCCGATGATGCAAAGCGTCATGCCCAGGCCGATGCCCGCCAGCATGAGCGCTGCGCCGCCGACGCAGCCGGCCACGCATTTGATCTTCTCCGCCGCGCTGCCAAACCAGCTGGAAAGCGACCAGCCGCCTACCACGTCATCTAAGATGTCATCAGAGAGCGCTGCTTTGTCAGAAGAGAAGTAGTCCGCCACCTGATGGAATACTTTTTTGAAATCTTCGAAGGTCACTTTGATGAAGCTCTTGGTGATTTCGTACATATCCTCCACCGTCTGTGCCGCTTCGGCCAGCTTCATCATCACCGGATCCTTCTCCATAGCCTCCACTAGGGTATCCATTTTCTGCTGTACCGACTCATCGGCCATCATGTCGCCAAATGTAAGTGTATGTTCCATGATATTCTCCTTTCGTCATAGGAAATTCATTTCTCTTTTCTATCCTTTATACGATGAACCCCCGGGAAGCATTACATCGGATTAGTGATTAGTAGTCAGTGATTAGTGATCAGGACGCATTTGGCGCTATTCATACATAAAGGTAATACCGATATGTATGAATAGCGCCAAACGCATCCTGATCACTGATCACTTATTTTCCATTTCTTCTTATCAATAGAAAGCTCATCACCGGGGCGGATCTTTTTCCGCTTCTCGTGGACCTTCGCGCCATTCAAAAGCACTTTGTGTGTTTCCAAGAAAGCACCGGTCTCGCCGCCGGAGGAGATGAGATCCAATTTCTTTAAGAGCTGATCCAGCTGGATATATTCGCCGTAGATTTCTAAGGTTTCCATCAGTTTCTACCTCTCATAGGCGTCACCACATACTGGTAGGTCTTATCCTCTTCCTGCTCCACCAGCATGGGGCCGTTCTTCTGCAGGTGCAGCGTGATGGACTCGCCTTTGGAATGTTTCAGTATGTCTTCGATATAGTTGCAATTGAAGGTGATGGCAATGGGATCGCCTTCCAGCTTCACCGGGATGGAGGTGTCGCTGCGGCCGATCTGCGGATCTTCTTCGAAAACTTCCAAAGCGCCTTCGGTGAAATGGAAGTTGATGGTCTGATAGGAAAGGTCTCTGGAAATCGGGCTGATGAATCGCACCGCTTCCTCGAAGTCTTTCACGTTCACCGTAGCCAATGCATCGTGGCGGGTGGGGATGACTCGGTGATAGTCCGGATAATCGCCATTGATCAGATTGGAAATAAAGTAGGTGCTGCCAAAAGAGAAGGCCACGTGATTTTTGGACCAGGAAATTTCCACCACTGCGTCCTCTTCCGACGGGAGGAGACGCACCACATCGGAGAGCACATTGGACGGCACGATGAAGCGACCTGCTGCCGTAGCTTCTTCTTCCAAAGTCGCCTCCTTGGCTGCCAGGCGATGGGTGTTCGTAGCGGCCATGGTGAAGATCTGATTTTTGATTTCAAACAGAATGCCGGAGAAGAGGGGCTTCTGTTTATCCGTGGCTGCTGCAAAGGATACGAGACCTGCCATTTCCGAAAGGTCATTGCATTTCACGATGCCGTGAATGGCGTGATCGATTTCCTTCACTTCCGGGAATTCCGTCGCATCTCTGGTGGGGAACTTGGCAAAGTAGGTGCCGCAGCGGAAGGAAACGGTATTTTCTTCTCTTTTCTTTTCCATCACCACATCGCCTGCCGGCATCATGCGGATGGTGCTCAAAAGCTGCATGGCAGCAATGACGATAATTCCCTCTTCTTCAATCATGGCCGGGCAAATGGTTTTGATGCCGATGGAAAAATCGTTGGCCTGCAGCTCCACCTTGCCGTTTTGGGCAGCAATGAAGAAACCGTTGTTGGTGTTGGATGTAATTTTTGCCTGTGCTGCCCGCTGTACGCGGTCTAATGCATTGGACAGTTCGGTTTTATCGAAGATGACTCTCATGGCAGCTCCTCTAAAAAATAACGATGTTTGATAAAGAATAGTAGTCGCCGTAGTAGTACGGTGTGAAAAAGTGAATAATTTTGTGAAAAGCTCGATTTTTTCGAATTTCGTCCTTTGTGATAACGAAGTGAATAACATTTTTTTTAATTCACCGTTTTCACAGTTTTTCAAAGCCCCCGGCTTTTTCACAATTTGTAAGCAGGGGTGTTCAATGGGGGAGGCGGGGTTAGTCACAGTAGTTTTGGTGGCTTTAGGGATAATGGCGGAAGTTAGGAGTGAGGAGTTAGAAGTGAGGAGTGGTGGTGCGGCGCACAAGTTAAGAAGCGCCGCAAGTTTGGAAAGTCAGCGCATTTGATTGCTTTCCCACTACCGTTATCCGTTTACCGTATAACCGTTAACCGTGCATGCTACTGCTAGCGAGCCGTGAGGTGATAACTTCTTGCACGGAAGGTATATCACTCCGTGGCTCGTCATCGGTAAAAGAGTCGGTAAACGGTTACACGGTAAACGGTTTACGGTGGTAGGGAAGCAGCCAAATGCGTTTTCCCTGTTTCAAAAACTCACGCCGCTTTCCAATTTAATGCGGCGCACCTTCACTCCTCACTCCTCACTCCTAATTCCTCACTTCAGAGAATCACTGCTTATCACGATTTTCTTAAGAACGTTGTTTCAATAGCTTCCGAATCGCCTCGAGCGCCGCCCTTGTCTGCGGCGATTTTTCTATGTCCTTTTCCACGCGTTCGCAGGCGTAGAGGACGGTGGAGTGATCTTTTCTCTTGAAGTGGTCGCGGAGTGACGGGAAGGATTCGTTCAATTCCTTGCGGCAGATGTACATGGCCATCTGCCGAGGGATGACGATTTTCTGGGGACGGCCTTTGCCCAGGAGCTTATCCTTTTTGACGCCGTAGTACTGGCACACGGTGTCGATGATGAAGTCCACGGTGAGCTCCTGATTTCCGTCCAAAGGAATCTGATCCTTTAAAGCGTCCTTGGTGAATTCCAGGGTGATGGGCTTTTTCTTGATGCGGGCGAAGGTGACCAATTTATTGAAAGCCCCTTCCAGCTCGCGGACATTGGTATTGATATGGCTGGCGATGTAGTCCACCACGTCTTTATCCAAGGTGAGATTCAGTTTTTCCGCCCGTTGCTGGAGGATGATGCAGCAGATTTCATAGTCCGGCGGGGAAATCGGAGCCACCAGGCCGCTGGAGAAGCGGGTCTGCAGGCGGTCTTCGAGCTTGTCGATGTCTGCCGGCGTGCGGTCACTGGTCATGATGATGTGTTTCTTCTTATCAAAGAGGTCGTTGAAGGTGTTGAAGATTTCCATCTTCGTGGCGTCCTTGGAGCCGAAGAATTGTACATCGTCGATCAAAAGGAAATCCAGATTTCTATACTTCGTCCGGAACTTGGGCATGGTGCGATTCTGGATGGCGTCGATGAGCTCATTGGTGAAGGTTTCACTGGAAACGAAAAGCACAGACATGTCCGGCTTATTGGCATGGACGTAATTGCAAATGGCGTGGAGCAAATGGGTCTTGCCCAGCCCTGAGGGGCCGTAGATGAAAAGGGGATTCATCTTCTGGTCCGCCTGGTCCGGCTGCACGGCGCTCTTGGCCACCGCGTAAGCCGCTTGGAAGGCGATCTCGTTACAATTGCCGTGAACGAAGGTATCGAAGGTGTACTCCTCATTCACCGGGTTCGGGAGGAAATCGTTTTTCTTTTTCGGCTCGGCTTTCGTTGGCGTTTCGAAAAGAGATGTTTCTTCCAAGGCGTGAATATCCGGGAGCGCCACCTGGTCGGCGCTCATGGGGCGAAGGTTTGAGAAATCGGGCACCGCGGTTTCCGGGAACGGCGCGTCTTCACTGAGAGGGGCTTCTTGCGGCGCTACCTCATAGGGCGATGGCGTCTCCCGGAAGGCCGGGAAGGGGGCGGCTTCCTCGGCGATGGAAGGCTCTGGCGTTGGCGCGGGAGCGGGCTTTGGGGGCGGCGGATTCATTTCGCCGGCCATGGTGACTTCGATGGTCATGGAGCGGCCTCGGATGTCAAACATGATTTTTTCCAACTTGGCTTTGTACACATTTTCGATCCAAGCTTTGCGCCGTCTATTTTTCACCGAAATGGTGAGGGTGTCCTCGGTCATGGAAATGGGGAAGACTTCATTGCAAAACATGTCGGAGTAGGAGGGATCGTACTGGTCTATGAAGTCAAGGACCCGGTCCCATAGGGTAAAGAAATCCATAAAAAAACCTCGCTTGCTGTGAGTATGTGATTTACTTTGTGAATAGGTGTGGATAAGTGAATTTTGTGGGAAATCAGAGATTTCATTTCTGCCCGCGCTGTCTATCTTGCGGTGATTTGAAAAACTCTGTGGAAAAGTGGATAAGTCTGTGGATAAAGAAATTGCCGGTTTTGTTTATTCCCAGGTTATGCACTTCTTTTTCGTTCCTTCTGTGAATAACTTCATTGTACCATTTCTTGCGCCGGATGTACATGCACAAGATGTGGGAA
>CAVEMF010000119.1:0-5885 GCA_963616715.1 Ruminococcus bromii
AGATAAAAGTATGCATCTAGTGCATGCTTTTAAGATACGCTAGAAACTGACCTGCGGCCCCGAAATTCGGTTGAAATTTCTTCCATGCAAGAACAGAAGTCATAGACAGTTCAGGCTGCAACGGCCGAAATACCATCTTTCGGCTGTCAAATAAGTTTACAGCGCCTTCAATCGTTAAGGCGCAGGCGATTCCGCTGTCAACCAGCGTTGCTACATTGGTAATGATATTGTAGTAGGCAAAGATATGTAAAGTGGAAATCGGCCCGCCGAGCCAGTTTTCGATCTCCTTCTGAATGGAAAGCCGATCCGTCAGCGTGATGGTTGTCGAATACAAATCTTCTTTAGTGATGTGCTTCTTATCCGCAAGAGGGTGCCCGGCGGGAATCAAAAGTCCCCATTTTTCTTTTTCAGCCATTCGGATATAGTCGAACTTGGTCACATCGATCGGTTCCAGCAAGAGTCCGAAATCCAATAAACCTTGCTCTAGCCGTTCTTTTACATGGTTAGCGCTGTTGGTGTATAAGTGAAACTGCACCTTGGGATATTTTTCTCGAAATCTCTGCATAATGGGGGCTAACAGCTGTGTGGCGATCAGTCCTCCCGTACCGATGGAGATCTCACCGGCGAGGTCGCTTTTTTCTGCAAATTCACTTTCGATTTTGTCCACAAGAGAAACAACTTCCTCCGCTCGGCGTCGGAGCATGACGCCTGCGTCGGTCAGCGTCAAACGACGACCTCTTACGAATAGCTGGGCATCGAGCTCTTCTTCAAGCTGTGCCATCTGGCGGCTGAGCGTTGGCTGGGTAACGTGAAGAATGTCTGCTGCTTTGGTGATATTTTCTTCTCGTACAATAGCAAGGAAATACTGTAATAAGCGTAGTTCCATTTCGGTCCCTCCTTGTGAGTGGTTTGCCTCTATTATAGTGTATCTATGTTTGAAATGTAATATTTAGGGAACCGCTGATTTAGTAATTAGTGATCAGGGGTCAGCGGTCAGGACGCAATTCGTGCCAGCTTCACAAAGTGGTAATGGTCGACCACTCTATGCATCATCCGTCTTATGGCTATCTTCCTCGGTGAATAAGGCATACATTGTGAGAAATGCAGCTAAGTGGGATTGGTCCACTGGGTACTGATTGCTAAATCGATAGCGGTATCACCCTAAATGATCCTACTGCCAAATGCGTCCTGATCACTGATCACTAATCACTGATCACTAAACCTCTTTCGTCGAGCATGAAAAAATCCCACCGCATTTGCGATGGGAGTCGATTGGCGGAGCAGGTGGGATTCGAACCCACGGGCCTCGAAAGGCTAACGGATTTCGAGTCCGCCTCGTTATGACCACTTCGATACTGCTCCATATGGCTAGCCGTCTCTATGAGAAGAGAAGAAAACATCCATGATTTCTTGGCACTCTTTCTCGAGGACGCCGCTTTTGATTTCCAATGTGTGATTCAGTACGCCGCTTTCGCCGATTTGGAATTTGGAGTGGATACCGCCGTAGAGGGGATTGGCCGCTCCGTAAATCAACGCGCCGACGCGGGCGGCCATGATGGCGCCGCTGCACATTGGGCATGGCTCTATGGTAACATAAAGCCGGCAGTCCGTCAAACGCCAACGGGAAAGAAATTCAGAGGCCGCACGGATCACTTCGATTTCCGCATGGCTGGTGGGGTCAAAGGTAGCCTCCCGGCGGTTGTGATCCGCCGCGATGATGGCGCCCCCGCATACCAGCACGGCGCCGATGGGGATCTCCCCCTCGTCAAAAGCCTTCCGCGCCTCGGAGAGGGCGAGGGACATGTATTCTTGGTCGGTCATTTTTCGAAATTCCTTTCATTGTCGGTTGGAGCAGGGGGATAAGGGATATGGGATAGGGGATAAGGCGCATGTACCTGCTTTCTCATAGCTAGGAGCTTTGAGCTTGGAGCTTGTAAGCTCTTCGCCCGAGACGCCAGGGGAAACGGGCCCGCCCATATTCTTGCCTTATTCTTTTAGGCGTCTCGTGGGGCGGGCTTACAAGCTCCAAGCTCCTAGCTATGACGAAGCAACCAAACGCGCCCTATCCCTTATCCCTTTTACCCGCAGCTTTACTCTTTTGGATTACATGATATCTTACTCTCTCTTTCATTTCCACTATAACAGAAATAAAATCCGCTTTTGATTTTGTTTATTTCCTGTGGCATAATGGAAGGAACAATGTGACCCCCACCTGGGCATTTCTTGGTGAGTGTAATGCTATTAGGCTAAGAAGATTTATGCTGAGGTTCAGTATAAATTTGTTGCTGTGGCCTTAAGAAAGTAGCCCTTCTCCAAGGGGCTACTCCTTAACGCTTGCGTAACATAGTTTTTCTGGCTGCTTGTATTTACCTTCTCAACCTAATGGCATTATCGGTGAGGGCACGATTCCTGGAGCATGGTAGAGGAAATATAGGGAGAGTGTATTTCCAGAAGAGAAGAGGGGATTTGGGGATGGCTAAAAAAATAAAAATAAGAAAAGTGAGCAATTGGGGGATTTGCATTGCTCTCGCTTTGGCGGCGATTTGCATCGCTGTTTCTTTGACGGGGATGGAGAAATTTTATATTCTTCGCAACGCCACGAAGGAGTATGTGTCCTGCGAGCGGGCGGTGCAGCAGCTTGAGACCGGGTCGGATATCCTGACAAAGAATGTGCGCCTGGCCGCCATGACGGGGAAGCAGGAGTACATTGATGCCTATTTCGAAGAGGCCAATGTGACAAAGACCCGAGAGAAAGCGATGTCTGACCTGAAGGGCATCGAGGGGGAAACGACGGCGGTGATTTCTCTTCATAACGCCATGGCTGCTTCGAAAGCGCTGATGAAGCTGGAGTTTTACGCCATGCGGCTGGTGGAAGAGGCCGGCGGCGTGGATGCGTCTCTTTGGCCGGAGGAACTGAAGTCCGTGGAGCTGGTGGAAGCGGACAAAACGCTTTCGCCGGCAGAGAAATTGCGCCGGGCCCGGGAAATCGTGGTGAGCGTGGCTTATGAGTCGGCGAAGGATGACATCGCTCGCCATGTGAATTCCGGCCTTACGGCGGTGATGGGGGAAATCCGTGGCCGCGAAAGCTATGCGGCAGACTCTTTCTTTACCGTTTTCAAGATGCTCATTTCCTGCCTTATTTTCTTTGCGGCGCTCATGATCGTCCTGGCGCTGATGATGCGCTTTTGGATCGTCCGCCCCTTGGAGAAATACAGCCAAAGCGTGGCGAATGGTGAGGCCTTCCCCGCTTGCGGGCTGAATGAGCTGCAAGTCTTTGCGGAGAAATACAATGAGGTCTTCGAGGAAAATCAGGCCTATGCGAAGCTCATCACCCATCAGGCTGAGCATGACCCGCTGACGGACCTCTTGAATCGCGGCTCTTTCGATAAGGTGCTGGAGCTTTACGAAAAGAAAAACGCAGACTTCGCCCTCATTCTGGTGGATGTGGATACCTTCAAGACGGTGAATGATACCTACGGCCATGCGGTGGGCGATGTGATCCTGAAGAAAGTGGCCGGGCTTCTGTCTGCCTCCTTCCGTTCCATCGATTATGTCTGCCGCATCGGCGGCGACGAATTCGCTGTGGTCATGGTGGATATGACCAGCGACTTGAGCTATACGATTCAGGATAAGGTGGATGAAATGAACCGCCTCCTTTCCATCACCGAAGAAGGCATCCCGAAGGTTTCCCTGAGCGTCGGCGTGGCCTTCATGGATCGCGAGAATCCGGGAGAAAGCCTCTTCACCGATGCCGATAAGGCGCTCTATTTCAGCAAAGAGCACGGAAGGAGTCAGTGTCACTTTTATGAGGGATGATAATGCTAGTGGTTTAGTGATCACTAATCACTAAACCACTAGCATTATTTCCTAAAATACTACTTGCCAACCAAACCATAGGAGAGTACCATTTTGACAAACAGACAGACGGATAGACAGAGTAATTTTGAGCTGCTCCGCATTGTTTTGATGCTGATGATTTTGGCGCACCATTATTCTATATTCAGTGGATTTCCGTTTTCTGATGGCCAACTATCAAACGAAGGCTTTTTGAACTTTTTCGCTTCCGGTGGAAAAATAGGCGTGAGTGTCTTTGTTATTATTAGCGGCTATTTCCTGATTCATAGCGGTTTCAGCTTAAAGAAGCTGGGCCGTTTTATTATACAGGTTTGGGGCTATAGTATCGCTATGGTGGGCCTGGCTTGTAGCCTTGGCGTATTTCATGGAGACGGAAGGGAGCTTGTGCGATACTTGCTCCCTTTGGGATATATGAACTGGTTTGCCAATGCCTATTTACTGCTTTTCATCTTGACGCCTTTCATCAATCCCATGTTTCGAAATTTGGGACAGGCTTTGTTCCATAAGTTTCTGCTCCTTGGATTTGCTTTGTGGTACTTTATTCCTACGGTTACCGGTATGGTGGGCATGTGGCTGGATTTGGAAGAGTACATTTTGATGGATTTCATTTTTCTATATGGGATTGGCGCATATATTCGGCTTTATGGTGAAAAAATATATATCCACCATGCCATGTGGAAAGCTTTCGGCTTGTACTTGTCTATCGTCTGTATGGATGCATTTTGTTCCTTTATTTATCTGCGGGATCTTAAAGGGCAGATGCTCTATTTCGCGGATATCAATAGCGCCTTGATGCTGGCGACATCGGTCTATCTGTTCTTCGCTTTCAAGCAGCTCCGTATCGGACATAGCCGTCTCATCAATAGCATCGCAGCCACCACTTT
Source organism: Ruminococcus bromii (assembly GCA_963616715.1). Classification (GTDB taxonomy): domain Bacteria; phylum Bacillota; class Negativicutes; order Veillonellales; family Dialisteraceae; genus Dialister. The sequence continues at coordinate 4,740 of CAVEMF010000119.1, forward strand.
CGGTGTCTATTTGATGCATGATAACAATTTATTACGCTTTTTTCTATGGCAGGGGATCTTCCCATTTAGAGATTGGTACAGCTCTCCGCTTCTGCCACTGTACTCCATTGCAGCCGTGCTGGTTGTATTTTCTTATTTGAGCCTCATTGATTTCCTGCGTTTCAAATACTTAGAACCTCATTACAGTCGCTGGGTGAATCGGTTGGTAGCGAAGTGGGAGAAATAGGAAGGAAACCGGCTTTCGCGCTCCTGCCACCTTTCTTGGGAAAAGGGGCAAGTCGTAAGCCAACCTCCACCGCAAAGCGGTCCCCCTCCTTCCAAAGGAAGGAGGTCACGTAGCAGAAAACGCGCCCTGATCACTGATCACTAATCACTGATCACTAACCCTCCAGCCCCATTCCCGCCAATTCCCTTGACAATTCCCCCAACTGTGTTAGAACATTCCTATGATATACAATTATCGGAATAAATGCCGACAGTATCGGATGCCTAGACCTTATCGTCAAAAATTCAAAAGACGCCCCCGTCAAAAGGAGGCGTCTTTTTTTATCCAAAAATCCTATTGATATCGCCTGCTGCCTTCGTCCTCATCTCATCAGTGTAATGGACATAGACTTTCTCTACTGTCGAGATGGTATCACCCAAGAGGCTGGCTACTGTCTTAATGTCTAATCCGGAAGCAAGAAGCCTGGTGGCGTAGGTGTGGCGGAAGTCGTGCATGGTGTGCGCGGGGGAGAGCTTGTGGAGAATGATCCCTAGGCTGGTGCTGGAGTTGTAGTGGGTCAAGCGGCCGTGGAAATACAGGACTCTTCGCTCCCTGTACTCCTTGAGCGCCTGGCACAGCCCAGGAGGGATGGGGACTATCCGATTGGAGTTTTTAGACTTCACTCTTTTGATGCCTAGCTCCCCGGGGCTCACAAAGGCCAGCTGCTTGCTGAAGGAGATGGAGGAATCCTTAAAGTCTATAAGAGAGCCGGATATATTACGCATGTAGCGATAGGAGAGAAGGGAGTTGCAGGCCAGATCTTTCCGTCCGGATAAATAGAAGTCAGAAAATTCCCGAAGGGTCATTCCCTCTTTCATGGGGTCAATGTCTCCGGTCTTCTTCACTTCTGCTAAAAGCTTTTCTTTCTCTTTATCAGAGGC
>CAVEMF010000120.1:0-5881 GCA_963616715.1 Ruminococcus bromii
CCGTAGATGACTGCCACGGTGATGAGGAGGATTGCCCCCATGATCAGGTAGTCATTTCCTTTCGGCGCCACGCTTTCCATGAAGGTGCGGCCTTGTCCGCCGAAGCCGCGGAGCTCCAGGGAGAGCGCCATGGTTTCGCTGCGTCCCAGGGAACGCAGCATCAGGGGCCGCACGATAGACATGTAGCGCTTCACCTGTTTGAAGAAATTCCCCTTCACGGCGAGGCCGCGGCAGGACTGGGCTTCGGCCACCATGCGATTTTCTTCGAGGAAATCCGGCACGAAGCGAAGGCCGGCGGTGAACATGAAGGCGTATTCATAAGGCACCTTCAGCTGCTGCACCATGGAAGCGGTGAGATCCTGCAGCTTCACTGTGCCCAAAAGGTAAATGAAGATAATGGTCATGCCCAGCATGCGAAGCGCTGCCACCACGCATTCCGTGAAGCTACCGCCACCGATGTATTCGATGAGTCCCAGGAGTGCGGCGAAAATGGCCAGCATAATGAGGGCTTTCATATTTCTAAAAAGCTCTTTCGAAGCCAGAAGGATCAAGAGCTCCAAGACACAAAGGCCCACAAGGCTTCCCGGCTGCTGCAACACCACAGCCCACACGGCAGTGCCGAAGGTCAGAAGGATTTTTGTCAAAGGTACTAAATTTCTCATTCCAGCACGCCTCCCTTCAATTCATAAAATGCGCGGCAGAAGCTCCGCATATCTTTGCAATAGGGTGCGCCGGGGAGTTTCCGCCCCAGCTGCACCGCCGGCGGATAGGCAAGGCCCCACTCCTCCGGCCGATGGGCTTCGGAGAAAAGAACTTCCGGTTTCCCATCAAAGGCCACTTTTTTATCAGCGATGACGATAACGCGGCTGCAATCCTTCGCCACCACATCCATATCGTGAGTCACCAAGATGATGGTGATGCCCTGGGAAAGGAGCCCTTCCATGAGGCTCATAAGCCGTTTCTTTTCTCGACCGTCCTGCCCGGAGGTCGGTTCGTCGAGGACGAGATACTCCGTATTCATCGCCAAAGCAGAGGCGATGGCCACTCGCTGCTGGTCGCCGCGGGAGAGGATGCGGGGATATTCGTCAGCCAGCGCCAAGATATCCGTATCCTTCATGGCCTTTTCTACCGCCGCATCCAGCTCAGCGCCCCGTTTCCCCTGCTGGTAAGGTCCGAAGGCCACTTCTTCTCGCACTGTGGGCATGAACATCTGGCGGTCCGGCTGCTGGAACACATAGCCGATAAAGCGGCTGCGGTCCGACGGCTCTTCCCGCGTCACGTCCTTGCCATGATGGAGCACCTGGCCAGACACCGGTTTTTCAAGGCCCGTGAGAAGGCGGGTCACCGTGGTCTTGCCGGCACCATTTCGTCCGGTAATGGCCACGAATTCTCCTTTATCGAAGCAGAGGGAAATATCCGTCAGGATATCCGGCAAATCCTTTCCGTAGCAGAAGGAAATATGGGACAGTTCAAGCATTTTCTTCCTCTCCTTTCTCAAAAGATGCAGTCACAGCCGCTTCGGCGTCGGGAATATTCAAAAATGGTTTGTCGAAGGAAATCCCCACCGCTTCCAGCTCCAGCTGGGCTTTGTACATGTCGGGGATCGCTTCTTCATAAATGTGATCCTTGTACATGCGGCGCATCACATCTTCCGGATTTCCTTGCTCGATGATTTCTCCATGATCCATGAGAACAAATTTCTTCGCATAAGGCAGCGTAGCGTCCAGGTGATGCTCCGCGATGATGACCGTGAGGCCTTCCTTACGATTCAATTCGCCCACCATTTCGTAGAATTCGCGGATGCCCTGGGGATCCAGTGCAGAGGTCGGTTCATCGAAGACCAAAGTCTCCGGCTCCTCCGCCAGCACCGCAGCCACCACCAGGCGCTGGCACTGACCGCCCGAAAGGGTCGCTACTTCTCGCTCTTCCAAGCCGTCCAAATGCACCTTTTTCAGTGCTTCCTTGGAGCGACGGCGGATTTCTTCCGGCGGGAAACCATGATTTTCCAAAGTGAATGCCATTTCCTCGCCCACTGTCAAGGTGACGATCTGGGCTTTGTAATCTGACAGGATGACGCCTACTGAAGACGCCAGGTCAGCGATGCTATGCTGGGTCACTGCCTTGCCGCCGGTGAAAACCATGCCCTCCATGGTGCCGCCGTAATAATGGGGGATGGCGCCGGCCATGGACATGAGCAATGTCGTCTTGCCCACGCCGTTCGGCCCGGTGACGATGACGAAGTCACCTTTTTCTACAGACAAGGAAATATCCTTCAACGCCGGTTCCTTCGCCAGCGGATAGGTATAGGTCAGATGCTCCACGCTCACCACGCCATCGGTGGAAGGCGAGAGGTCGTAGCCGCTGTGGTCACTATCCTCCACATCCGTTTCCTCCATGTAGTGCATGGATTTGAAAAGACGAAGCGCCGGGAAATAGAGGAACGGCGTGATGATCCCATTTCCTACGCCCACCAAAGCCACCATAGGAAGCATGCCATAGAGGTACACCTTCATCGGAATGCCCATGACTAAGGTCAAAATGGATACAAAGGTGAAGCCGGAAACCAAGGTGGTCACAAAGCCCGCAATGGCCGGACGGAGGGAAAACCGCCCGATCTTGATGGGCGGCACCGAGTGGGCAAAGAAGCCGGCCACATAGGCACCGAAAAATTCAGAAGCAAAGTCGCCGTACGGGAAAGCAGACTTACTAGTGAAAACTTCCATCAAAGCCGCCACCATGCAAATCCCCAAACACTGGCGATAGGTGGGCTTCGTCAAAAGGATGGCCACCACATAGGTCGCGATCATCCAGTTCGGCGTGAACCCCGCCACCGACGGCGATACCAGATGCAAGAGCATCCCGATGGCCAGCATCAAAGTGGAAATCGTCAGCCAGCGGAAGCGCCCTCCCCTCGCTTTGACAAAGACAAGCTTAGAAATATCCGTCACTTGTTCCATTTCCGATTCCTCCTAACAAACAAAATAAAAAATCCTCCCATCCCCTGCTTTTCAGCAAAGGGACGAAAGGATTACTATTTCCGCGGTACCACCCTAGTTGGCATATAGCCCAACTCCTGTCTGTAACGAAGACGCTCGTCAGTTCCTACCCCACACGGCTCGGACTGCACCTCCCAGGCCCATTCATACAGCAGTCTGCGCCGGACTTCCACTATCCGCCGGCTCCCTAGAGCATCCACATCTGTACTACTCTCCCTGTTCCAAGGCTTTCTTTATTGGAATAAAGTATAGCATGATGGAAAGAGCATGTCAATGAAAATATAAATAGTAATCAGTAGTCAGTGATCAGTGATCAGGCCGCATTTGGCTGCTTCCTCACCAAGCCTTCTTCTCTGAAGAAGGTGCCCGAAGGGCGGATGATGCCATATAGAGATGTTCATGCTATCGCTTTAGTAATTAGTGATCAGTGAACAGTAATCGGGGCGCATTTCCCGCTATTTCCAAAAGCGTTGTAGCCTCCAGTGACAATAGCGCCAAACGCGTCCTGATCACTAATCACCAATCACTGATCACTAAATAAAAGTTGCAAAAAATATGTAATGCTGTATAATATAACTACTGTGACATTTCAGTCCTGATTTGTGGCAGTCTCCGGGCCCCGTGCAATGGAAACCCATGAATCTTGTCAGGTCCGAGAGGAAGCAGCAATAAGTGGTCCTTTTCATGTGCCACGGTGCATCCTGGAGGCTGTCATAAATGAGGACTGAAATGTCCTTTTTTTATTGTCTAATTTAGTGATTAGTGATCAGGAATTAGTGATCAGGACGCGGTTCACGCCACCTTCACATAGAGATTACACTGCTTGTGAGAATAACGGAAAACGCGCACTGATCACTGATTACTAACCACTGATTACTAACCCATTATCGTATTTCCAACAACAACCCGGAGGCATCTATGGCTTATCTTGCTCTGTATCGCAAATGGCGTCCCCGTACTTTCAGCGAAGTGGTGGGACAGAAGCATATTTCCGTCCCCTTGAAGCGGGCCATCGAGCAGGATCGGCTGGCCCACGCCTACCTATTCTCCGGCCCCCGCGGGACCGGCAAGACCAGTATGGCGAAGATCCTTTCCAAGGCGGTGAACTGCGAGCATCCACTCGATGCGAATCCTTGCAACGAGTGCCAGAATTGCAAGGAAATCAATAGCGGTGCGAGCCTGGACGTCTATGAAATCGACGCCGCTTCGAACCGCGGCATCGAGGAAATCCGTGCGCTGAAGGAGTCCGTCCGCACGCTCCCCTCCACTTGCCGCAAGAAAGTCTACATCATCGACGAAGTGCACATGCTGACGAAGGAAGCCTTCAATGCGCTCCTGAAAACCTTGGAAGAGCCTCCGGCCCATGTGCTTTTCATCCTGGCCACCACGGAGCCGGAGAAAATCCCGCTCACCATCCTTTCCCGCTGCCAGCGCTACGAATTCCACCGCATTTCTGTGGAAGACATCAAGCAGCACCTGCTCCATATCGCCAAGGAAAGCAACCTTCCCTTGACCGACGACGCAGCGGACCTCATCGCCGTCCGCGCCGACGGGGGCCTGCGCGATGCGCTCTCGCTCTTGGACCAGTGCTCCTCCGCTTCGGAGAAGGATACCCTGGACGCGGCCACGGTATACGACCTTTTGGGCCTCACCGGGAAGGACCAGATCATTTCCCTGTCCCATCATATTTTCCAGGGAAAAAGCGGCGAAGCCCTCACCCTTTTCTACGACATCCTGCAAAATGGCAAGGAGCCGGCAGCCATCCTTCGGGATCTCTTGGAGCATCTACGAAATCTGATGATTTGCCGCATCAATCCGAAAGCGCCGGAGCTCTCGGCGTACGGAAAAAATAGCGACATTCTCCATCAGGATGCCGGAAATCTCAGCGAAGCCTATCTGGATGCTCTTTTCAATTATCTCCACCAATCCTTGACGGAGACCAAGCGCAGCTCCTCGCCTCGCATGAGCGCGGAAATGGGACTTCTCCATCTGTGCCGCCTGAAAGGCTCCGCCTCTTTGGATAGCTTGGCCGAGCGCGTAGCAGCTTTGGAAAATGCGCTGGCAACGCTCCAAAGAAATGGGATCTCCGCACCCGCGGCCCCCGCTTCTTTCGCCACCCAGCCTGCGCCCTTCACGCCGCCTGCATCCTTCACCGCGCCTATGCCAGCGCCCGCCCCGATAGCGCCCGCTCCCGCACCGGCGCCTGTGACCCCGCCTGCTCCTATAGCGCCGCCCCCAGCTCCGACGCCAAGGCCCACACCCGCGCCAGCGCCAAGACCGACGCCACAACCGGCCCCGCGCCCTGCACCGACGCCAGCGCCTCGCCCGCAGCCGCAGACCGTGCAGCCATCTGCTCCGATTTCCCCTGCTCCATCGGCCTCGGCTGCCGTGGATGCATCCCTCTTGGAACCTGCCGCTTACGACACCATTTGGAAAAAGGTGCTTTCCTATTTCATGTCCATCCATCGCATGGATCTCTACACCTGCTACCAGAAAGGCGTGCTCATTTACGCCACCCGCCAGCGGGCCGTCATTGTATCGCCCCAGCAATGGCTGGTTTCTGCAGGAAATAATAAATCCTACCAGAAAATCGCTGCCGAAGCCTTCCAGCGGGTAGTAGGAAGCCCGGTAGAAGTACACGCCGTCCTTCGCGGCGGCGCGGAAGAAGCGGAGACCATGGCGCTCCTTCGCGCGACACAAGAAGCCCTTCGAAGCGGCGCAGCATCTGAAGCGCCTGCCTCCGCTCCCCCGCCGGCGCCACCCGCCCCTGATGGATACCAAAAGGTAGAGGCCGCGCAAATCAAAGAAGAGGACCGAAACGCCCCATCTTTCAAAGAAGCCTTGAAAATACTCCCCGACTGTGATATATATGAAAAGATTGATAC
>CAVEMF010000121.1:0-5858 GCA_963616715.1 Ruminococcus bromii
GCTAGACCGCGTGGAACAGACGGAGCAGTCCGACCTGTCTTTCCTCTTGAAGCTATGTGAAGACCACGGCCTCGCGCTCAAAATCTGCAATAAACAAGTGATCGTCTTCGATGAAACGGAATATGAGAAGACCGAGCCGCGGATTCATATCGTAAAGCCAGGCACGGTCTATACCGAAGAAGAGGACGCGGTCTACATCACCGCCATCACGGGCTACAGCTTCCACGCCGTGACCCGTGACATCTACAAGGCTTGCCACGTGAAGTACGTGAACAATGACTCAGGGGAGACCATCGAGGCTACCTTCACAGATCCGAACAAGGAAGAAGGGAAGACCCTCGAAGTGAATGAGCAGGTGGAGACACTGGCGGATGCCGAAAAGCTGGCGAAGAAAAAGCTTCGAGAGAAGAACCGAGACGAATGGACCATGACCGTAGACTCCATGGGGAGCTTCTACTTGGTGGCCGCCATGACGGTAGCCGTGGCAGGCTTCGGGAAATTCGACGGTAACTACATCATCACATCGGCCCGCCACGAAGTGGGAAGCGGCTATACCACAAGCGTGGGAATGCGGAGGTGCTTAGATGGATACTAAGATTCTTAGAAATATGGTCAGAGTGGGCAAGGTATCCACGGTAAACGGTAAAGCCTGCCGCGTGAAGGTGGTATTCCCGGATAAGGAAAACTGCATCAGCGACGAGCTTCCCGTGATACAGATCGGCGCGCTCGGGACGGCGGGGTACTGGGTGCCTGAAGTAGGCACGCAAGTGCTCTGTCTATTTCTTCCCAACGCGTCGGGAAATGGACTCTCCGCGGGCTTCGTCCTCGGGGCTTACTACTCACAGGCCGCGCCGCCCAAAGAAACCGACGAGGCGGTGCGCTCCATCCGTTTCCCTGATGGGAGCTACATCAAGTACGAAGGCGGCACCATCACCATCAACGCGGCCTCAGCCATCAAGCTGACAGCGCCGCGAATCGACATCAACTAGGAGGGGACTATGCCAAGTGCAACCAGACTAGGGGATAATGACACAGGCCACGACGCATGTCCACCCACCGCGCTTGTCTCCGCCTCCGGCGATGTCATCATCAATGGCAAAGGCGCGGGGCGAGTGGGCGATACATACGCGCCCCATGGCTGCGATGTGCACCCCGCCCACTCGGGCAACATCGCCAGTGGCTCTTCCACGGTCTACATCAATGGCAAAGAGGCGGGGCGCGTGGGAGACCCTGTATCATGCGGCGGCTCTGTGGCCGTCGGTTCGAGTAATGTTTTCATAGGAGGGTAAAGATGCTGGTAGGATTTCTAAACACCATCCCCTTCATTGCCTCGCGATACATCGTGAGGACTTTTGACAATTACAAACGCCAGTCCACCGCCCGCTGGGCGACTCATGAAATCATCGGCAAAAAACCGGTGAGAGAATTCCTCGGGCAAGACATAGAAGAGATTTCCTTCGACATGCTCCTCCGCTCTGATCTAGGTATAAGCCCTAGAAAAGAAGTGGAGAAGCTGACCAAGCTCAGGGACAAAGGCACGCCGGTGCCGCTAGTCATCGGGAACAAAGTCATAGGGAATACATTCTGGGTGGTGGAAAGCGTCTCCGAAGCCACGCAGCACTGGAGCAAAATGGGAAGCCCGCTTTCCATCTCCGTGTCTGTGACGCTGAAAGAGTATCCGGACAATACGAAAGTATCTCTGGGGAAAGCGTATAAAGGGCTATTCTCATGACCTACTTAGTAGAAACAGAAGGGGGCATCGACTTTGCCCCCGCTACAGAGATAGAAGAAATTTTGCAGAATCTCCGCACCATCATTTCCACCACCAAATGGAGCGTGCCTCTCGATAGAGACTTTGGTATCAGCGGAGACTATGTGGATGAGCCCATGCTATCAGCGAAGGCTCTATTGACTTCTGAAATCATCACCGCCATCCAGACATACGAGCCGCGAGTATCTGTGGAAACCATTTCCTTCACGGCCAAAGATGACGGCACGTTAAGCCCACGAATCGAGGTGAGTATCAATGAGTAACGAAATCACATTTGCAGACGCTGACGAAAGCACTGTAAAAAATGCGGTGATTTCCCAGTACGAAGAAATTGCAGGACGCACACTGGCAGACGGAGACCCCATCCGTCTTTTTCTTTTGTCCATCGCAAACATGCTGATCCTCCAAAGAAATCTAATCAACTTCACCGGCCGCATGAACCTTTTGGCCTATGCGACGGGGGATTACCTGGACCATCTGGGCGCGCTCTTGGACGTGACGCGTCTCCCATCGGCAGCGGCAGAGACCACCATCACCTTTACACTATCCACCGATAGTGAAGGCACGGTCATTCCGGCGGGGACAAGAGTCACTACCAACGATGAGAGGGCGTATTTTGCCACTACCGAAGCCGTATCCATTCCGGCGGGAACGACCGCGGGTACAGCACCGGCGGTATGCACCGAGTCAGGCACCGTAGGAAACGGCATCGCCATTGGCTCATTAGTGAAGCTGGTAGACCCGCTCCCCTATGTGGACGCAGTGAAGAATATCACAGTGACAGCAGGAGGCAGCGATGAGGAAGGCGACGAATCCTACAGAGAACGAATTCGCGAAGCGCCGGAGACTTTCTCCGACGCCGGCTCTTATGGCGCATATGCCTTCTTTGCCAAGACGGCTAACGCGGATATTTCGGATATTTCCATCACGTCCCCCTCCCCGGGGGAGGTGAAGATTGTCCCGCTCATGACCGGCGGTGAAATTCCCGAGCAGGAAGTCTTAGATGACATCTTGGAAGTGTGCAGCGCTGAAAAGGTACGACCGCTGACAGACCACGTGACCGCAGAAGCGCCCACGAAGGTGGAGTATCAGATAGAAGCAAGCTATTACATCAACACCGACGACAAACCGCAAGCCACCGCCATTCAAAAGGCAGTGAGTGCTGCCGTGGAGTCCTATAAAGCGTGGCAATGCGCCAAGCTTGGCCGCGACCTGGACCCGTCGAAGCTCTACGAGCTCATGGTAACAGCGGGGGCTAAGAAGGTGACGGTGACGCTTCCTGCATTGACCACGCTATCAGGCACGGAGGTGGCATCGGCTACCAGCACTGCCATTACCTACAAGGGGGCGCAAGATGAATGAAATCTACGACGCTGACCTGATAGGTACCATGCCATTTTCCATTTCACAAGATAAAGAAGTGCAGCGGGTGGCAAAAGCCGTAGAAGCAAATCTGAATCTGGCAGCGAAGTGCATCCCGCTGGTGGCGGTCTATGCTCGCATCGATGAGCTCCCCGAAGAAATCCTGGACTCTCTCGCTTGGCAGTTCCATATGGACATCTACGATGACGGCGCGGACATCGAGGCGAAACGAAACTATGTGAAGACCGCTATCCAGTACCACCGCTACAAGGGCACTGTGTGGGCGGTCAAAGAAGCCACAGCCGCCGTTTCCAAGAATGCAGAAGTCAAAGAGTGGTTTGATTACGGCGGCGAGCCCTATCATTTCAAGGCAGTGACGGAGAAGCCCATCGCTACGCTAGAGGAGCTTCGCTCGCTGATTCAGACCATGATGGACGCTAAGAACGTGCGCTCATGGCTGGACGGCATCGAGTACAAGACTACATCGACCTACAAGCTTTTTTCTATTTCCTGTGAGTACGACAGAGAAGTGCTCACTAGAGAAATCGAGCTGGTATCCGATGGGCAGGCGCCGATCTATGTGGGTATCGGCTCTTCGTGGACGAAGACCATAGACATCAAGGCGGCGGAGTTTGCGGGCGGCGCATCGGGCGTGGCCCGCGGTTATGCCGTCGGTGGTTTATACGACAGGGAGGTATTGCGTGGAAGTTAATAAGTATTATCTGACAAACAGGGGGAATGAAATCATCCGTCTCGGCATCGCCGGTACGGTGATAGAAATTTCCTCGCTGAAACTGGGGGCGGGCACGCTCCCCGAGGACGAAGCGGAGCTGCGGGCGCTCACTGATTTAGTGAGCACGAAGCAGAAACTATCCATCAATAGCGTCACGCAAAAAGAAGGAAGCCTGGAAGTCACGGCGGCCATCCGAAATGACGCGCTCACCGAAGGATACTATGCCAGAGAGGCGGGGCTCTTCGTCATCGACCCCGACACCAGAGAAGAAACGCTTCTTGCGGTGTGCCAGCTCGATGGGAATTACATCCCCGCCTATAGCGCCGCTTCGAAGTTCAATCAGCTCTACACCGTCCATCTGGTTGTCGGTGACGCAGAGGTCACGGTGGTGGCCGATTGCGATCTGTACCTACTGAAAAAGGACGCGCTCACCATTGACCAGATTTACCCTGTGGGCATGAGTATCCTTTTATTCTCCGGCACAGATCCAAATATCCTATGGCCTTCTACGAAATGGCAGAAGATGGGGAGCGGTAAAGCCCTCATCACTGCAGGCGATGACTACGAAGCCGGTGAAAGCTACGGCTCTAACAAAAAGACCATCACCAGAGCCAATCTGCCGGCGGAGAAAGTCTCTCTTACCATCGATTCCGGCGGCGCCCATCAGCACAATGCATCAGATTTCTTGGATGAAATCGGTTTCGATGTCACCAATGGCGGCGGCGGCGACCCGGAGAAGATCCGCATGGCTTACGGCGATAACCACCCGTGGAACAATTACAAGCGTGCGGCGCTGACCGGAAGCGCCGGCAGCCATACCCATACCGGTACTACGGAAAATCTCGGTAGCGGCACGCCCATGGACATCATGCCCGCTTCCATCGCCGTGAATGTATGGCAGCGTATCGCTTGAGAAAGGAGAAACAAATGGCACTTTTCACAATCACAGACAAAGGCAAGGCTCTGCAGGCCAAAGTCCTCGCAGGCACTTGCAAGTATGCATTTACCAAAATCGCCGTGGGCGACGGCTACGTCTCCACCTCGAAAGACTATGCCACCATGAACGACCTGAAGAACCGCAAAGCGGACATACCGCTTTCCGTGGTGGCAGCCCATGATACCGTGTGCAAGGTCAGTGGCGTGCTTTCCAATGAAAAAATCACCGAAGCTTTCTATGTCAGAGAAGCGGGGCTCTATGCCACCGACCCGGATGAAGGGGAAATTCTTTTCTGTGCTCACTACTACGACATGCCCAGCGCCGTAGACTCCGCCACCGGCGGCGCTTACACCAAAGAATTTACTTTCGAAATCGGTGTGGATTCTGCGGATCAGGTGGACGTGACAGTCTCTCAGACCGGATACGTCACGAAAGACGAGGTGGTCAACATCGTCACCACGAATGCGGCCATTCTGGCGGCCATTAAGTCGGTAGCCAATGCCGCCATTGAAGAAGCCATGGCCGATGCCATCATCGCCACGAGGTGAGACCATGTTTAAGGTAAAGAATGGGAACATCTACCACACCCGCGGCGATACAGGAAGCCTCATGCTGACGCTCCAAGATGAAGACGGCGAAGAAATCACCGGATACACCGCCGTGCTATCAGTCAAGAAGCGCTACAAGGACGACGAGTACCTCTTCCAAGCGCCGGTAGAAAATGGGACAGTCACTATTTCCCACGACATGACGCAAGGCCTCCCATTTGGCGACTACGTGTATGACATCGAAGTCACCACCGCCGAGGGAGAGGTACAGACCATCGGTCCGGCGGAGTACCATTTGCTGGCCGACGTGACCACGTAAGAAGAAAGGCAGGGGCAAGATGGAAAAACTCACCGCCAAGCTGGACGGAGCCTGCGGGCTCTCTGCCATCATTACCGCAGGAAGCCAAAGGATGACCGCCACCCTCGAGAAAGGCGCAATGACAAGACTCGAAGAGAGAGCGGCCGTCCCGTCCGGCGAAGAACAAATCATCACGCCCAGTGCGGGCT